>WQUP01000141.1 GCA_009782015.1 Endomicrobiia bacterium
GCTTTGGAGCGCGGCAGCGCGGGCAATGCCCAAGTGCAGCTTTTGATAGACGCGACAAACGCGCAAAGGGCTATGCAGATTGAAAGCTATGTGAAGAATATTTTGGCGCAGAGTATTTCGCAGGAATATTCAATAACTGTTCCCGAGCCGATAAAAACAGATGTAAGAATACTTTATAACCCTTCGATGAAGTCGGCTTTCTACATGATTCCGGCGCTGATGGGCTTTTCACTTTGTATTTTGACGGTTTTGATAACCGGAATGTCGCTGGCTAAAGAAAAGGAGTTCGGAACTTTTGAAAAGCTGATATCTTCTCCGGCGACGCCTTCCGAGATTTTACTCGGCAAAACGCTTCCTTACATGCTGCTGTCGTTTATAGTTGTGCCGCTGATGCTTATCTCGGGAGTCGTCTTATTCGGCATTCCGGTTGCCGGAGGGATATTAAAAATATTTTTAGTATGCCTTATTTTTATAGTTTCGGCATGTTCCGTCGCGGTATTTGTATCGACTTTGGCCAAGACTCAGCAGCAGGCTATGATGGGCAGCCTCATGTTTCTGTTTCCTGCCATTCTTTTGTCAGGGCTTATTTTTCCGGTAGAAAATATTCCGGCTTTTGCAAGATGGATAGCTTACGTAAATCCGGTGTACTATCTCGCCGCTTTGTTGAGAAACATAATACTCAAAGGCGGCGACTTGTTCTTTATGCTCAAAGGCTGCGGCGCGCTGATATTGATAGGAGCCGCGCTTGCCTTCATAAGCGTCAAAAGATTCAACTCGAAATTAAATTGATATAATTTAAAAAGACAAAGTGAAGAGTGGAGAGTGAGGAGTGAAAAGTGGAGATACAGCAACGGCCATACCCCGTCAGGAGACCTTGTCTCCTGCCACCCCTTTATAAAAGGGGAATTAACGGCTTTGCCGTTTTGCCGTATCTTCACTCCTCACTCTCCACTCTTCACTCTGTCGCTAAAAGGGGGTTGTATGAAAAAACTTTTATTTGCAGCGCTTGCCGTCGTAATGTGTTTTACCGGCGTTGGCTTTGCCGAAGATGAAGTTCAGACTTGGTCTTATAAAATAGGAGATTTTGATTTTATAGCCGTAAGAGACAAAGATACGAATATGGGCAGGGATATTTTGCTTTCTCCTTATTCCGACACGGTTAAAAAAACCATGCCTGACAACCAAAATCCTTCTTCGATAAACGCGTTTGTTCTCAAAACAAAAGATAAAACGATTTTGTTCGATACGGGGCTCGGAGCTGCGGGCGGAGGAAAGCTTCTTGAAAATATGAAACTCGCCAAAATCGATCCGCAGAAAGTCGATTGTATTTTTCTTACGCACATGCACGGAGATCATGCGGGCGGGCTTCTTACGAAAGACGGCGGCGCGGTTTTTAGTAAGGCCGTCATATATGTCTCAAAGCCTGAAATAGATTATTGGACCGGATATACGGATGCCCGTATAGCAAACTATGTCAACATGACAAAAGACGCTTATGCCGGAAGGATAAAGAATTTCGAATGGGGCGAAGAAGTCCTACCCGGAGTGAAAGCGATAAAAGCCGTCGGCCATACTCCCGGACATGCCATATACGAGATCAGCTCAAATGACAGCAAGCTATTGGTGATAGGCGATTTGGTTCACGTTCTCAAAGTGCAGATGAAGGATCCTTCAATGGCGGTAAAGTTCGATTCGGATTCCAAGCAGGCGACGGACACAAGAAAAGCTGTCTTGAGGGACGCCGCAAAGAACAAAACGAAAATAGCCGGTATGCATATTCCGTTTCCCGGCGCGGGAACGGTTGAGGATCCCAACGGCAGCGGAGAGTATGTTTTCTATCCGGCAGTTAAATAACGGCAGAGGTTAGGATGCGAAGATGCGGGGATGCGAGGTAACAGCGAAACGGCTACAAAAGGCAGAGTATAGTTTAGAACGGCAGAGTGAAAAGCGAGCCTCGTTTTTCACTCTGCCGTTTTGTCGTTACCTCGCATCTTCGCATCCTTGCATCCATGCATCGCGCGCAAAGCGCGCTTCATTGAATAATCGACCCATTTTTTATAAAATCTCTGCTAATTGACTGTTTCACTATTGGCGGCATAATGGATAATTCTCGGCACGGATTCATAGAATTTAAAAACGTTTCGGTATTGCGCGGCGAAAGAAGGATTTTGGACGGCATTAATCTGAATATAGGAACCGGTGAAAACGCAGCTGTCATAGGGCCGAACGGTTCCGGTAAATCGACTTTCATAAAGCTTATAACCGGAAAAATATATCCTTCATATACCGGCGACGATACGGTATGCAGGCTCTTTGGGCAGAGTCAGTGGAATATCCACGATCTCAGAAGCATGCTCGGCATAGTGACCAGCGAACTTCTGTACGATTTTAATAACGATATAACGGGTTTTGAAGCCGTCATTTCCGGTTTTTTTTCAAGCATAGGGCTTTTTGACAACCATCATGTGACAGACGAAATGAAACGCAAAGCCGCGGAAATGATAGAGTTCATGGACGTGGCGCACCTTAGCGGCAAGAAAATGGAGACCATGTCGTCCGGAGAGGCCAAGCGTTTCCTGATAGCAAGAGCTCTTGTAAATAATCCGAAAGCGCTTGTGCTTGACGAGCCGTCAAACAGCCTTGATATAGCTTCCGCGGTAAAACTCCACAACACGATGAGAAAAATATCTTCCTCCGGGACAAAAATAATTCTGGTGACGCATCTGGCGTCCGACATAATTCCGGAGATAGACAGATTTATATTTTTTAAAGACGGAAAGATATTTGCCGACGGGCACAGAAGCGAAATTTTTAACGGCAAGGTTTTGTCGAAACTTTTCGGTATGGAAGTAGAGCTCGAAGAAAAAAACGATCTCTGCTGGCTGAGCGGGAAATGAGGCGGAAGATTGGAAGTTTAGAAGTTTGGAAGCTTGGCAAAGACAATGACTTACATCTTGTCGTTTTGCAGTTGCTAAACTTCCAAGCCCTCTAAACTTCTAAACTTCGCAAAAAAGGATTTTTTGCAAATGAACAAATGGATAAAAATAATAATAGCGCCTTTGGGTTTTCTGGTTTTTGTCGGGGCGCTGGCGCTTTTGCATAACGAACTGAAAAATCTCAGTTATGCGGAAATTATGAGCACGCTTAGCGCGATTCCGTCGCTTAGGATAACTGCGGCGCTCTGTCTTGCATTGTCGTATTACATACTTCTAGGCGGATACGACATAATCGCTTTCAAATACATAAATGCCCAGGCTCCGCTTAAACTCAAAGACATACTTTTTACGTGTTTTGTCAGCAACGTGCTAGGCAGCAATACGGGGTACTCGATGCTGTTCGGCGGCTCTATACGATACAGGCTGTACTCCATACACAATGTTTCGATGGTTGACGTTACAAAAGTTCTTTTCTTTTCTTCGGCGACAATATGGCTTGGGCTTCTCACTGTGGGCGGGCTTGTGTTTACCATAGCGCCCGTTTCTCTTGCCGGAATAACAAAGTTCAGCATATCGACGAGATGGATAGGATTATTCTTTCTTGCGATTTTGACTTTTTACGTGCTCTTCAGCCTGCGCCGCTCAAAGCCGCTCAAGATTTTTAAATGGAGGGTTTCTTTTCCGAACATAAAAATCGTTTCGGCTCAGATAATACTTGCCACGTGCGACTGGCTTATAGCGTCGCTGACGCTTTTTATGCTGATGCCGTCCGGCGAGTTTACTTATTTTGTGATGCTTAAAGTGTTTTTGGTGTCGCAGCTTCTGGGGATTATAAGCCAGGTTCCCGGCGGCATGGGCGTTTTTGAGACGGCTATAGTATTTTTGCTGCCGACTGCCGCGGAAAATCCCGCGGTCATGGGCGGCCTTCTCGCCTACAGAGCCATATTTTATTTTTTCCCGCTTTCCATAGCGCTTGCGATGCTTGCGGGATATGAAATCATGAGAGCGACGAAAAAAATCGACGAAAAAACGAGAATTTTCGGAAAAAATGTCTCTTCCGTAATCGTTCAGGCGCTTGCCGTGTCTGCGTTTTTCTCCGGGATGTTCGCCATATTTTCCGCTTCGACCCCTTTCGATATGGAGCAGCTTAAAAAGGCGATAGAGCTTTTGCCGGCGTGGCTGCTGGACTTGTCGCATTTTCTGCTCGGCGCAGCGGCCGCAGGGATGCTTTTTTTGTCAAGAGGTCTTCTCCTGAGGATAAAAAACGCACGCAAATGGGCGCTGATATTTTTAGGAGCTACGATATTTCTCTCTCTCATAGTCGGCGAACCTCCGCTCCTTATCGCCGGTTTTGCAATTTTGTTTGCGGCTCTTTTTTTATCGAAAAAATATTTTTACAGGGATATTCCCATACTCAATACGGCTTTCAGCCCGTGGTGGTTTGCCGCGGTGGGCGGCGTTTTTGTTCTTGCCTCATGGATAGGTTTTTTCGCAAACAGACAGAATATTTTTGAATGGATACATTACGACGTCTTCTTTTCAAACCTGCTGAGCGCAAGCGACACGGCGCGTTTCCTGAGAGCCGTTACCGGCATTTTTGTCATTTTTATCATAGTCGCCGCGGAGCAGATATTCAGAAATTTCTTT
>WQUP01000142.1 GCA_009782015.1 Endomicrobiia bacterium
TGTTCTTTGGCTTTTTTCTGCTGAGGTCTCAGCAAAAAAAGGTAGAAAAATACGAATATAAGCAAAAGCGGCGTCAATCCGCCTAACGCCGAAAACGGCGACGCAGACGACGCATCCTGAGCAAAAGCCGGAACAGCTAATATAGCCGACAGCAACAAAGCAAACGCAGTAAAATTAAAAACTCTTTTCATGTTCTCTCCCGCAGTGAATTAAGTAATAGTGAATAGTTAATAATTAATAGTTTTGGAGCGGCAGAGCCGCAATTATTTAAGTGCGGCCCCGCCGCACACCGACATTATTAACTGTTAACTATTCACTATTAATTGCCGTTCGTAGTATTTCTTAAAAAACTCTTTTTTCGCTTCAAGAAATGTATCGTTTTCCAATGATTTTCTTATTTTTGCCATCAAGTTTATCATAAAATAAATGTTATGTAAAGACAACAGTCCGAGATACAAACTTTCCTGCGCTCTCACCAGATGGTTGAGGTATGCTTTTGAATAGCCTTTGCATGTCGGGCAGCCGCATTCCGGGTCAAGCGGGCCGAAATCTTCTTTGAACTCTGCGTTTCTTATGTTCAGCTTGCCGCAGCTCGTAAAAACCTGGCCGTTGCGTCCGTTTCTTGTAGGAATAACGCAGTCGAACATATCTATGCCGCGCTCCACACACTCCCACAAGTCCTCGGGCATTCCTACACCCATGAGATAGCGGGCTTTATCCTCGGGAAGAAGCGGCACGGTATTTTCCAAAACCGAATGCATGTCTTCTTTGGGTTCGCCGACGGATAAACCGCCTATGGCGTATCCTGTAAAACCCATTTTTACCATCTCTTCCGCGCTGATTTTTCTCAAATCGTTGTAAACCGAGCCTTGAATAATGCCGTAAAGCGCCTGCTTTTCAAAAGCATTGTCTTTGTAAAACTCGTCTTTGCACCTTTTAGCCCATCTCAGGCTGAGCTCCATGGAGCTTTTTGCATCCTTATATTCCGACGGGTACGGGGTGCACTCGTCAAAGCACATTATAATGTCTGCGCCTATTTTTTTTTGCACCTGCATGGATTTTTCCGGAGAAAAAAAGTGGGTCGAGCCGTCTATGTGGGATTGAAACTCGGCTCCGTCTTCCGTAATCTTTCTTATTTCGTTCAGACTGAAAATCTGAAAGCCTCCGGAATCAGTAAGCATGGGCATGTCCCATGAGTTGAACTTCTGCACGCCGCCGGCTTTTTCTATTATATCGGTCCCGGGACGCAGATACAAATGATAGGAGTTAGCAAGTATTATCTGCGCGCCGGAGTTGTGCAAATACTCATTTGCGACGCCTTTTACCGTGGCATTGGTTCCGACTGGCATAAAAACAGGAGTGTCAATGACACCCCTTGTCGTAAAAACTTTGCCAAGTCTTGCCTTACACTGCGACGATTTCTTTAAAAGCCGGTACGAACCGCATTCCATCAAAAGAATCCTTTAACGACAGAGTGCCTTTAACGGCAGAGTGAAGAGTGGAGAGTGAGGAGTGAAGATACGGCAAAGATTCTTTTGTTGTCATTCCGGTGAAAACCGGAATCCACGTGTCGTTAAAAGACGTAAGGAATAAATATTTTTTAGCGAAAATGGATTCCGTGTCAAGCACGGAATGACAAACAAGACCAAGCCGTTGCAGTATCTTCACTCCTCACTCTCCACTCTTCACTCTGTAGTTATAAAAATTTGTCCTTATTTATGTACAGCTCAAACTCGCAATTCAAAACTCGGCTGGCTTTTCTGCAGTATAATGTTCTTGACATGAAAATTTCAAAGTAATCCATCACCGAGCATATTGCGGTATCTATGGTGAGCCAAAGAGCTATGCTCATGGCTTCCTTATTTACCACCACGTCAACTTTCTGGCAGGCTGCTATGACTTTGGCGTGTTTATCGAGATTTTGATTGTTTTCTATTCTGAGCCTTTCATGGCGGACGTCGGTTTTATCCCCCAGAACAAGAGCCGCTGCTATCGGAGTGACCGGATCCATATTTTTATCTTCGTGGGTGCCTATGGCTCCGGCTATCAAAAAAGCGTCTTCATCGTATTCGTCCTGATCCAAAATATTCAAAAACATCACCGCGCCGCTTTGATCGTGCTCGTGTCTTGAAATAAGATTTCCGATGTCGTGCAGATATGCGGCTATCTTGGCAAGCTCCTGTTCCTTTTGGCTGTAACCGAGGTATTTCAGCACCTGCTCTGCCACGTCAGCCGAGTAAACAGCATGGCTTTGCCCGTGCTCTTTATAACCCATCTGCGCAAAAGCCCTGTCCGTAAACTCAAGATAGGTCTGCACCTCTTTATTTTTAACGATATTTTCAAACGTAAGTTTTTCGTTCATGCGGGTATTATAGCAAATTTCCAAAAGAGCCAAAAGAATTAAAAATCAAATTTATAACCTATGTTAAAATTGAATGTCTGGTAATTTGCCCTGTTTTTAATCTCTTCTGTGTAATGATTACCTGCGCTGTCAGCCATGGCCAAGTCAAATTCACGGGTTACATTATAAATCGAATATAAAAATTCAAATATAAAATTTTTATACTCATAACCTGCACCAAGGGCATAATAAAAACCGGGTTTGTTTCTGTCAAATTTGAATATTCCGCCAAAGAGTTGATTTGAAGTAATCAAGCTTATGCCGACATGACCAAAAAAATAAAAAGAATCATAAAAATTCAGTTTAGGCGCTAGATATAAGCTTGTGAAATAGAAACTCCCGTCGTTATTACCCGCAGCTCTATCAAATTGCTGGGAAATTCCAGCGCCAACGGACACAAGATTATTGATTTCTCTATAATATTCAGCGTAAGCAGTTACGCCAAAATCTGCATTTTGAGTTTCAGTAATATCTGACACTCCTGTTAAATTAAACTCTGTTTTAGATGTTAATACCGAATAGGGTGTTATTCCGGCTTTTAGCACAAGCGCATTCTTATACTCCGCATATACATGTGCAGATACAAATAATAACAAAATAATCAATAGTTTTTTCATTGTAAGCTCCTAAATAAAATTCAACTCTTCGACTTTGAGCAGGACAACTAAGACGTTATAGAATAATCATTGAATCGCCATAAGAGAAAAATCTGTACCTTTCGCGCACGGCTTCCTTGTAAGCGCTCAACATCAGATCTCTGGAAGAAAACGCGCTGGCCATCATAAGAGGCGTGGATTTAGGCAGATGTAGATTTGTGATAAGCGTGTTGATGATTTTAAATTTATATCCCGGGTATATAAAGATGGACGTTTCACCGGAATACTCCTTTATATATGTCTTTCCGTTATCGCTAAAAGAAGAAACCGACGCGAGCGTTTCCAGGGCTCTTGACGAAGTCGTGCCTACGGCGGCAACCTTGTTGCCGTTTTTTATAGCGGCATTTATAATATCCGCGTTTGCCGCGTCTATGTAAAACTTTTCAGACATCATTTTATGGTCTGCTAGCTCGGAGCTTACTATGGGTTTGAAAGTTCCCCAGCCAACATGGAGCGTCAGCGTAGCGATACTGACGCCTTTTGATTTAAGCCCGTTTATTATTTCATCGGTAAAATGCAGGCCGGCGGTTGGCGCGGCTATGGCTCCCGGAGTCTGCGCATAGACTGTCTGATACCTTTCTCTGTCAAACCCTGAAAGCTTTTGAGCGAGCCCGTCTTTGCGGTTTATGTAAGGAGGCAGGGGCATTATTCCGCATTTCTGCAAAAATTCGGTTACGCCTTCTTTATTGAATCTGACTATCGTTTCTCCGGTTAATGTCTTAGAAATAACTTCGCATTCAAAGCCGTCTTCAAAAAAAACTTTTTTTCCGGCATCAATAAACGGCTTCATCAAAACTTTATACTCCGGCCCGTTTTGGCAAGGATCAAGAAACAGAAGTTCTACTTTACCGCCGCTTGATTTTTTTCCGAATATTCTGGATGGCACCACTTTCGTGGTGTTTATTATGAGGCAGTCGCCGGCGTTAAAATATTCAATAATGTCCGAGAACTTTCTATGCTCGAAAGCGCCGGTCTCCCTGTGCACGACAAACAGGCGCGAATCAGCGCGTTTCTCCGCGGGTTTCTGCGCTATCAGTTCAGCCGGAATATCGTAATCATAATTCGACAAAAGTCTGTCAGACATTAATTCTTTTTCTTTCACTTTATTCTCTTTTACTCAGTTAACAGTTAAGAGTGAATAGTTAATAATTTCGGTGTTTTCGCTATGCGAAAATATATTAACTGATTTCGGCGAAGCCGAAATTCAACAACTATTCACTCTTAACCGTTAACTATTAATTATTGTTGTACTCTACTTTTTCTATTGTCGTTTTAGGATAATAATACTCTAGTATGTATTTATATTTTTTCCCTTTGTCGGCCATTTCTTTGGCGCCCCACTGGCACAATCCCACTTTATGCCCCCAGCCCCTGCCCTTAAATATGAACTTGTCTCCGTCTTTTTTTATGCTGTCAAACGTAGCGCTTTTTATATCCCACGCGTCAACGGTCGTGCGGAATTTATAGGCATTCATCGTCAGAAT
>WQUP01000143.1 GCA_009782015.1 Endomicrobiia bacterium
GTCTGATCGCTGTCCAGACTTCTTATATTGACGGTGTCTGACAGATACCCTTCTTTTGACGCCGTGAGATCGTATGACCGCTCTTCGGGAACGTCTTCAAACATAAACGCCCCTTTGGAGGACGTCAGCGCCGTGAGCTTATCGTAAGGCGTTTTCAGCTCTACCGCCGCTTTCTTGAGAGGTTTGTCTTTTGTCCCCGCCACTTTTCCGGAGATGTTAAATTTGCGCACAAGCGCCGAAAAATTTATCTGTCTGTCGTTGTCGAGTTTGTTTACGTTGACTTTCAGCGGCGTTATTACGACTCCGTTTTTATACGCCGTAACGGTGAAATTGTTTCCGTAAGCCAGATTATTTATCGCGTAAAATCCCGTTTTGTCGGTTATAGCCGTGCGTTCGTCCACGCCGCTGACAGCTTTCACTTCAACGCCTTCTATTTTATATTTTCCGTCAAGTATAGTGCCGTAAATTTTGTAAGTGCTTGGAACACCTTCGCTGTTTACCGTAACGTCAAAGCCTTTTCCGGATATTTCGCTTTCCGACGGGTTAAACGTAAATCCGTCTTTTGAAAACGACAATGTATATTTCTGTCCCGATTTAATCCCGCTTACCGAGTAGTAGCCGTTTACGTCTGTAACGGCGGAAAGCTTTCTGTCGTTATTGACCATAACTTTGACGCCGACAAGGCCGGAAGCGTAGTATGTGACTTTTCCGCTGACAGTAAACGCGGGTTTGGGCGATTCTTTCTTATCGTTCTTTGAGGAATCTTCGGCGGCGAAAAACGGTTTGGTCTGGACTGCGTAAGCGCTCTGAGTCTGCACCACTCCTGCGGCGGACGACGACGCGGCCTTGGCAATCCTTGTCATTGTGAAGTTTACGGTTTTGTCGGAATCGAAGTTTGTAATTTTAGAAACCGGAGAAGCGGACGCATATCCGGCCTTTGAAGCCGACGCGTTTATCTTCGAGCCGCCCGGGATATTGTCGATCTGGTAGTACCCCGACGCATCGCTCACGGCGGAAGCTTCTTTGTCTCCGCTGATTTTTACCTGCACGTCCGGAATAATCGATCCGTCGGAAGCGTCCGTAACGTACCCCGACAGTGAATAAACGGCGCCTGCATGAGCAACGGGAATGTTTAAGCATGAAAGAAGAAACGCTGCGGCAACAAACATTGTCATTGTTTTTCTAATTTTAACCATTTTAACCCCTGTTAAAAAATGGAATAGTTATCCGTAAAGCCGTCGCGATATTGTACATTTTTTGTTGTCGCTACACAATAGTAACGAAAGAATAGTTTGGAGTGTGAAGTGTGGAGAGTGAAGTTAACGGCAACCCATCACCACGGCCCAAGCAGTCAAGCTGCTTACGTGGCGCTAAAATCCCGTGGCCGCGGCAAACTCGCTATTTCTCGCACCGCAGTCCAGCAAGTAGCAAGGAGAGGCGTCCTTTTTGTCTTTAACTCCACTCTTGGGACATTGTCCCTTCACACTCCAAACTCCACACTGACTTTTAAAGTCCGCGTTTGCTCAAATCCGCCCATCTGGCGAAAATTAAAAATTTCATAAAAAGGATAAATAAAAGCGACTTTTCAAGGCCCCACGCAAGTATTAGAAACGAGCCGCCAAGCACCGCCGCAAACCATCCGCCTGCAGCGGTGAACATAAATGTTTTTAGCCTGATTTTTTTTCCTCCGTGCATGAGTTTGGACGCTTTGACGAGCTGAAAAAATTCCATTCCGGACAAAAAGCCGCTTCCGGCTACCATCAGGCATATCAGCGCGGGATTTATTGCCGAAAATATGTATGAGACGATAAACAGAATTATCCAAAGTACGAACAGCAGCTCCGAGTAGAACATCCTTTTGTTGAGAGGCACGGAATCCTTCATAAATTTCGTATAGGCCGCTCCGGAAAATATTCCGGCGGAAAAAAGCGCGGCAAGCAAGCCGAGCCATTTAAAGATTTCCCCGCCGTATATCTGAAGCGCAAAAAGCGCAGAAAAATCCAGCCATATAACCGACGCGCCGCACACAAACGCCGTAATTTTATATACGGATTTTGAGAGAAAAAACACCGCTATCACAATCGCGACGAGAAGGTAGGAGTATTGCGACAAATTTTCGGCAGTAAGGCTAAGGTACGGCGAAAAACCGGACTGCATGTGAAGAATCGAAAGCAGCACGGCTTTCGGATCCCGGTCGGTGTTTGAAATATCTTCATCGCCCGTTTTTTTAAGCTCGTCTTGGAGCCACCTGGTTCTCTCCGTGTCCATTTTGTCGTCGAGATAATACTTCGAAAGCACAAGAGCGGTTTCCTGCACTTTGGAAAGCCTTTGCTTTATTTCAAACCTGTATGGAAGTTTTGAGCGGGAAGCGATAAGGATATTCTGACCGCCCGGGATTATCTGGACGTAAGAAAAAACGCTTTTCATCGCGTCCATTACGGACTTGTTGAGCTTTGCCGTCAAATACGTCGAAAAAGCCATTCTGCCGGGCAGTTTTAATGCGAGCACGCCTCCGTCGTTTAAGAGTTCCGAAGCTTTTTTAAAAAATTCCGCGGTATAAAAGCCGCCTGTCTGCAGATTTACGGGATTTGGCAGCCCCACGAGCACGAGATCGTATTTTACGCCGGTTTTGTTTATCAAATCGCGCGAGCCGCCGTTAAAGATGCGCAGCCTTGCGTCTTCGAAAACATATCCGAGGTGCGGCATATACTTTTTTACGATGCCGATGACGGCTTCGTCAGGCTCCATGTAATCCACGCGGGACACGTTGTGCGCGAATATCATCGGAAGATACTTTGCCGCGCCGCCTATAATAAGCACGTTTTGCGGATCGCCGGCGTATAAAATCGGGATGTGCCCGAAATCTTCGGAATTCAATATGTCGTCGTCGGGAACGGAAAACAGAAGTATGTTGTTTGCAAAAAGGGAGTACTCGTTATTATGCTGCGTGAGGACGGTCTGCCCGTAAGGCGAAAATCTGAACTCCTCTACGGCAGCAGGCGCAAAACCGAGCGCCGCGGTTTTTTTATCCGCAGCGGCGATAAAATCCGTGACGAGCGCCAGAAAACACACGGCTGACAGTACGGCAAGCGTAATTGTCTGTCTGCGGCTGCCGGCAAGCAGCGCCGAGGCCCAAAACAGGATAACCGCCGCAAAAAGCGCGATTAAAACTCCGGGAAAAGAAACCATGAAGAAAGAAAACACGAGGCTCGCCGCGATAAATCCGGCGCATTGGAAGGCAAAAGAATTTTGTATAGGATCTTTTACGCCTTCTGACTTTAAGAAAAGGGCTGACAGATACGCTGCCGCGCCCTGAAAAAAAGCGATCGGCGCAACCGCGGCAAAGACGTATATGAACGTGGTTTTGAGAGAAATCCCTGCTCCGGGCGCAACGGGCAGCATGCTTCTTATGCTCCTGATAAAAACAAAAGACAGCATAACAAGCAGCGCGGTTGCGACGGTCGAATATAAAAGATTTTTGCGGGGCTTTGAAGAGACGCGCTTTGCGGAAGCGGTGTATATCCCGAGCGAAAAAGCCATAATAAAATGGGCGGCCGTCATGCCGGCGACAATATCGTCAGCCTGGAAAACCGGCATTATCTCCCTGAAAAGGAGCTGCACTATGAAAGCCGAACCTATGCCTGACAGCAGTAAAAAAATTCGGAACATGAGAAATCCAGTAACTTCAGAAGTTTAGATGATTAGAAGATTAGAGGGTTGCTTTTTAACGGCACATGATAAACTTGAATAATGCTACGCGCCTGCGGCGCATGAGAAATGATACGTTGCCTTGCGGCAACATGATACGATATGTCCTTGTCTTCAATGTATCCGAAGGATACGTATCATGGGGACAACGTCCCTGGGGACAACGTCCCCGTATCATTTCCGAAGGAAGTATCATGTCCCGAAGGGACATATCATTGCCGTCTTAACGGCACATAGCAAACTTGAATAATGATACGCGCCTGCGGCGCATGAGAAATGATACGTTGTCTTGCGGCAACATGATACGATATGTCCTTGCCGTTAATGTATCCGAAGGATACGTATCATGGGGACAATGTCCCTGGGGACAACGTCCCCGTATCATTTCCGAAGGAAATATCATGTCCCGAAGGGACATATCATTGCAGTTATGGCGGCGGGTGGAATTGAACCACCGGCCAAAGGCTTATGAGTCCTCTGCTCTACCCCTGAGCTACGCCGCCTTCGTTTAAGGCTCGGTAATTTTATTATTTTTTACCTTGAAAGTCAAAAACGAGGCGCGCCTTGCGCGCCGAAGCTGAGAGAGCTGAGAAGTTGGGAAGTTGAGCAACAGCGATAACGGCAAAGTCTTTGTCTTTGCTCAGCTTCCCAACTTCCCAGCTTCCGCCGTTACTGTACGCCGTTGCCAACCATCCAACCTTCTAATCCTCCGCCGTTCTCGCCGTTGCCCCGCATCCTCTCCTCTTCGCATCCCCGCATCCGCCGTTCTCGCCGTTGCCTCGCATCCTCTCCTCTTCGCATCCCCGCATCCGCCGTTCTCGCCGTTGCCT
>WQUP01000144.1 GCA_009782015.1 Endomicrobiia bacterium
AACTTCTAAGCTCTCCAAGCTCTCTAAACTTCTTCCGTTAAGGAGTATATCATGGAAGTAAACTACGGGAAGTTCGACAAGGTATGCCGGATTATCGAGGAAAACGACTTTGATAAAGCCAAGCTTATACCGATCCTTCAAGCTGTGCAGAGCGAGTACAGGTATCTGCCGGAAGAGATTCTGGCTTTTATCGCTTCGGCGCTCAACATTTCTCCGGCAAGGGTTTACGGAGTGGCTACTTTTTTCGCGCATTTTACGCTTAAGCCCAAAGGCAAGCATATTATAAAGGTGTGCGACGGAACTGCCTGCCACGTTAAAAAGTCAACTGCGTTGATCGACGCCATAAAAAATAAATTAAATCTCAAAGACAAAGAGCATACCACAAAAGACATGCTTTTCACTCTTGAAACTGTTTCGTGCCTGGGCGCGTGCGGGCTTGCGCCGGCGATTGTAATGGACGAAGAAGTACACGGACAGGTTACTTCAGCCGACGTCGTCAGACTGATCGATAAAGTGATCAAAGAAGAGGAGGCGCAGCAATGAAAGATCTCGATAAAATCACTGCAGACGTAAAAAAAGCGGTAAAAAATATAAACAAAAGAATCATAGTCTGCGCCGGAACCGGCTGCGTGGCAAACGGTTCTTTAAAAGTTTACGACGCTTTTGTGAAAGCCGCCAAAGAGCTCGGGATAGACGTTATAGTCGAACTTAAAGAAGAAAACTCGGGAACGCTGCTGTCAAAAAGCGGATGCCAGGGCTTTTGCCAGATGGGGCCGCTCGTGGATATTATTCCTTCGGGAATACTCTATATTAAAGTTAAACCCGAAGACGCGAAAGAGATACTGGAAAAGAGCATAAAGGGCGACGCCCTTGTCGAAAGGCTTTGCTGCAAAAATAAAGACGGAAAAGCCTGCAAAGGCCACGATGAAATACCTTTTTATACGAAGCAGCACAGAATGGTTATCAAACAGTGCGGCGCGATAGACCCGGAAAGCATTGAAGAGTACATATATGACGGCGGATATAAAGCCGCGAAAAAAGCGTGCGTTGAAATGAGCGATAAAGAGATCTGCGATCTCATTCTCGCTTCGGGCCTCAGAGGGCGCGGCGGCGGCGGCTTTCCGACTGGCAAAAAATGGGATTTGACCAGAGTGCAGCCCGGGCCGAAAAAATACATCATCTGCAACGGCGACGAAGGCGATCCGGGAGCTTTCATGGACAGAAGCGTGATGGAAGGAAACCCGCATTCCGTTATCGAAGGCATGATCATAGCGTCAAAAGCCATAGGCGCCGACGAAGGCTATGTTTACGTGAGAACGGAATATCATCTTGCAGTGGAGAGAATGAAAAAAGCCGTTAAGGACGCGTCTGATTACGGCGTGCTCGGCAAAAATATTTTCGGATCAAATCACAACTTTACTCTGCACGTAATGGAAGGAGCCGGAGCATTTGTCTGCGGCGAAGAGACTGCGCTGATAGCTTCTGTAGAAGGAAAAAGGGGAATGCCTTCGCCGAAACCTCCTTTCCCGGCGCAAAGCGGATTATGGGGAAAACCTACGGCCATAAATAATGTTGAAACGCTTGCGACGGTGCCAATGGTTATAAATTACGGCGCCAGAATTTTAAAAGATATAGGCACGGAGTGCTCTTCCGGAACAAAAACTTTTGCGCTTACAGGACATGTGTTAAATACCGGTCTTATAGAAGTGCCGTTCGGCACTACGCTCAGGCAGATAATATTCGACATTTCCGGCGGAGTGACAGATGAAAAAGGCGAAGTCAGGGACAATTATTTCAAAGCCGTACAGATAGGCGGGCCTTCCGGCGGCTGCCTTACCGAAGAACATTTGGATTTGCCCATGGATTTCGACAGCCTCAGAAAAGCCGGCGCGATGGTCGGTTCCGGCGGTCTTGTGGTGATGAACAAAAATACGTGCATGGTAAAAATAGCCAAGTTTTTTATGCAGTTTACACAGAACGAGTCATGCGGCAAATGCGTTTTGTGCCGCGAAGGGACAAAGCAGATGCTACTTATGCTCGAAGACATCACAGAGGGCAGAGCTGACGAAAATACCATACCTCTTCTTGAAAAGCTTGCTAAGGCGGTACAGGTCGGGTCGCTGTGCGGTCTCGGGAAAACCGCGCCTAATCCCGTGCTTTCAACGTTAAAATATTTCAGGGACGAATATGAAGCGCATGTAAAAGAAAAAAGATGCCCGTCCGGAGAATGCTCCGGGCTTGTTAAATACTCGATAAACGATAAATGCATAGGCTGCACGGCATGCGCGGTAAAATGTCCGGTAAAAGCGATCAAAGGCGAGCGCAAACAAAAACACGAGATAGATGCGGCAGCCTGCATAAAATGCGGCGTCTGCATGGACGTCTGCAAATTCCACGCGGTAGAGAGAGGCTGATATGGAAAAACAACTTACTATAAACAACAAAAAAATAAATTTCGCGGAAGAAAAAAATCTTCTGGAAGTGATAAGGAAAGAAAATATCGAGCTTCCTACTTTCTGCTATCACTCGGAACTTTCCGCTTACGGAGCGTGCAGGCTCTGCATGGTCGAAGTAGAAGGAAAGGGAATTCTTCCGGCGTGCTCAACGCCTCCGGAAAGCGGAATGAAGATCAAAACGAACAACGACCAGATCCGCGAGATGAGAAAAATCATAGTCGAGCTTCTTTTAGCCAACCACGACAAAGACTGCACGACATGCCATAAAAGCGAGACGTGCCAGCTGCAGACTTTGGCAAGAAGGCTCGGCGTGGACACGATAAGGTTTAAGAGCATTTTAAAAAAAGAACCCAGAGACCTTTCAACGCACGCTCTTGTGAGGGACCCCAATAAGTGCGTTCTGTGCGGCGACTGCGTGAGATTCTGCGAAGAGATTCAAAGCGTCGGCGCGATAGATTTTGCAAACCGCGGACCGAAAGCGGCGGTCTGCCCGAGTTTCGGCAAAGATTTGGACGATTCGGAATGCGTTTACTGCGGGCAGTGCGCCCGCGTATGCCCTACCGGCGCGATCACTCCCAAATCCGAAGTCAGCCTTGTCTGGAAAGCTTTGGGCGATCCGAAAAAGAAAGTCGTAGCCGCGATAGCGCCGGCTGTGCGCGCGGCCATAGGAGAATCTTTCGGACTGGCCGGAGAAAACGGAACCGAAGCCGCCGGAAAAATAGTTACCGCGCTGCGCTCCATGGGATTTAATAAAGTTTTCGACATCTCTTTCGGAGCGGATATGACGATAGTCGAGGAAGCCAACGAATTTGTCGAAAGGCTCGGAAACGGCAAAAACATTCCGCAGTTCACGTCGTGCTGCCCGGCGTGGGTAAAATTTGCCGAAGAGTACTATCCCGACATGCTGCCCAATCTTTCAAGCTGCCGTTCTCCGCAGGGGATGTTTGGCTCAATAGCCAAGAAGATCATGCCGGAGATGCTTGAAATCCCGAAGGAAGATTTGGTTGTCGTGACTATAATGCCGTGCACCGCAAAAAAGTACGAAGCCAGAAGGCCGGAGCTTTCAAGGGACGGCGTTGCGGATATAGATTATGTTTTGACGACTCAGGAATTGTCGAGGATGATAGAAGAGTCGGGCTTGAGGTTTGCGGATCTTGACGCTTCGGCTTTCGACATGCCGATGGGTTTTAAAACAGGCGGCGGAGTTATTTTCGGAAGTTCGGGCGGAGTTACGGAAGCCGTTTTGAGAAACGTGATCAGCAAGACGAACGACGGAATAGACGAGACCGAACAGTTCAGCTTTGTGCGCGGCGAAGACGGAATCAGGGAAGCAAAAGTCAGCGTCGGAGGCAAGGAGCTGAGAATAGCCATAGTTCACGGGCTTAAAAATGCCAGAAGGATAGTCAGGCATATAAAAGACGGGAAATCAAAATACGACTTTGTAGAAGTTATGGCGTGTCCCGGGGGCTGTGTCGGCGGAGCCGGGCAGCCCGTGTACAAAGATTTGTCCGTCAGAAAAACGCGCGCTAAATGCCTGTATGAAAACGACAAGACGCTTGAGCTGCACAAGCCGCAGGATAATCCGTATGTGCAGAAAATTTATGAGCAGCATCTGGGCAATCCCGGAAGCCATAAGGCTCACGATTATCTTCACTCGAAGTTTGGCAGCCAAAAAAGATTTCAGGAAGGGCATTTTACGGTGTACAAGCCGCTCAAAGAAAAGAAACTGGATATAACCGTTTGTTTCGGAACGAACTGCATGCACAAAGGCTCGCAGAAACTTTTGAAAAATATTCTCGATTACGTTTCTGATAAAGATTATAAAGACAACGTGGAAGTCGACGCTTCTTTCTGCTTTGAAAAGTGTTCAAAAGGCCCCGTAGTGAGAATAGCCGGACTGACGCTTGAAAAATGCACGGCAGAAGCTGCCTGCGCGGCAATTGAGGAAGAGATAAGAAAACGGCAATGATTAATGATAAATGGTTAATGGTTAATTTTTAAGCGGCGAAGCCGCAAAATTCCCCTTTTTCTAAAAGGGGTGGCAGGCACAGCCTGACGGGGTATGGTC
>WQUP01000145.1 GCA_009782015.1 Endomicrobiia bacterium
CGCAATATCGCCACTTTTATCCTACATTCGCAAATAACGCCTTCTGAATTGAGAAAATTATTTGAGAAATACAAAGACGCAAGCTGGTTTCGTGATTTGTTTTCTGGGAAATATTATATAGGAAACTTAACCGTTCAAAGTGTTGAAAAAATGGAAATACTGTCATCTTTCGGTATAGGCGTTGATGCGGCAGCAGTACAGTTTATTACAACTCCAAATTTATGGTTGGGACAGCCTCTTTCGGAATTTAATATTGTAGATAAAGAAGGCCTTAGCGCTTTTATAAAGTTCAATAATTTATTGTTCGAAAGGGAAATTTTACTGCAAAATGCTCCAAAAATAGAGTCTAATCCGGATTCAGATTTCGATTACCGCAAAAATCTGCGTAATATGGATTTTCGGTTGGCCGGGCAATTGAAATTATTGGATGAAAAAAATATCGCCGTTCCGGATATGGTAAAAAACTTTTTGCGCTCTGCATCTCTTGAGTATTTAAGGATACTGTCCCATAGGGACGATGTAGCTTATCTTGAAAGCATATACGGTAATAAAGAGAATGATTTGCTGCTGCGTTTAAATGCTCTTATCTATCTTAAGATGAACAATATTGCGGTAAACACCGATGAAATAACTCAAGAGTATGAAAACGCTTTGGGTGAAATTACAATAAAAAATCATTTTGAATTAAGAGCTTCTATCCTTGGCATGCATCTTCTGCTGACAAAAAAACTTGATGCCGGCTACAATCTTGATAAATTGCAAATACTTGACAGAGTGGCTTTAGGAGAGACGACCATATACGGCCTTATCGAAAAAGCCGTAATTGCAAGAATGTCAAACAGTAAAATCATCGCAAATTCAAATATGTTTTTTGCCTCGAAATTTATAAGCGTGAGAGGTTTGGCTCACGAATTAATGCATAACTACTTTTATATTGTTTCTCCGTTTGCCTTCCATATTCGAAATAAAAATATAATATTTTCCGAGTTTTTGGCTTATGTTGCCGAAAAAATAATTTATTCCATTACCGGAAAATCGGAGCCGTCCGATCTGTATTTCGCGGAGCTTAACGAAGAAGAAGATTATGTTTTGCATCCTGTAAAGCTGGCGGAAGAGGAAGAAGAACACTATGCCGCAGGAAAAATTATTGGTTTTATTCGCAATATCTATAAAGATATTGCTTTTTCGTGGATAGAACTTGCAAGATTTGCTTTAAGCTTCGCAAGGCAAAGAGGCGAAGAATTGGAAGAAGCTTCTCAGCGAGAAGTTTTGGGAGCTTTCATAGAGCAATACAATGCGTTTAGAAAAGAATCTCAAGCCGAATATATCGAAGACGGCGAATTGCAGGCCGCCCTTGACGCTTTTATAGGAACCGTTAGTGAGATCTCAGGCAAAAAACTTCCTCTTTTGCCGGGTGTCATTGAAAGCGGAAAGTCTATTGTTAAAACGCCTGACGCTTCGTCAGACGCAAGCGCAATAGTCCGGGATTTGCGCGAGGCGGTGGACGGCGACAAAAAAGTTTCAATTGCTTTTGTTTGCACGGCCAATAAAAACAGGAGCGCTGCGGCGGATATTTTGTTCAGGCAGTTTTTGAGAAACAGCGGCAAAAACAATGTTGATGTCGTTTCTGCCGGCATAGCCCCCCATTTTGACGGAAGGCCGTTATCCTACGAGCTGCGCAGTGTTCTGCGGCAAAGGGGAGTAGATGAAGATATATTGGATAGTTTTGAATCTGACTTTATCGGAGATATTCTAAAAAATAAAATCCCGGATTACATAATAACCGTTGATGAATCTCACAGGCAGCATTTGCTAAAACTTGGCGAACAATTAGGCGTTAAATTAAATATTGTTCTGTTTAGCGAGCTTTCTCCAAGCCTCCCGGAGCTTGCAAACGGGCAGATGCCCGACCCTGAAACCGGTAAAATAAGCATGGAAGATTTAGTTGTGCTTTTAGATAAGATTTTCGCCGCAAATTTCGCTTTCGCGCCAAAACCGGATTTAACAGTCATTTCTTCAGTAGATGAGAGAGGTTCCGGAAGCGCAGCGCAGCTTCCTCATGTTGCCGCAGATGCCGATGCAAAAGGACTTACCGGAGCCAAAAGAGCGTTTTATGCCGCGGTAAGAGAAGTTGTCCCGTCATTGCTTCCGAATTTTGTTTCAAGACATTATATACGCGCCGGGCCGAATGGCGAAGTGATACTCGGGCCTACAGATGAAGAGAAACAGACAGAGGCATATAAATCAAGAGTAGAAGGAAATAGATGGATAAAAGGTATGTCGTTGGTCGGTTTGCTTGTTGTAGTAATTCCTGCCGCTTTAGCTTCCGCGCCGCTTGTGCTTCCTTTAGCCGTTTTATCAACATTTGCGTTTAACATAATAACCCATGCGCTTTATAATCTTTCCGTCTCCAAAGAAAAACGGTTGATACTGCCATTGCCTGAAAATTACAATTTCGATTTGGAGAGTCTGGAAAAGTATGTCGAGGATATGATCCGCGCCCACGCTGCCGAAGAAGATAATGCCGATACAGGCTTGGCGCGCTCGAGAGAAATAATTTATTACGATGAACTGCGCGAAACAACAGCCGAGTTGTTTGAGCAATTGAAATACTTGTTAGGACAGATGAGGTTTTTTTCGATAATTCGTCGTAATCTTGATAATCCGGTGGAATCTCAAATATCGGATATCGAATACGTGAATCGAAAGATAGAGGCGGCATTTTTTAGAGATGCAAAAGCCAAGATATCGCCTAAACATTATGACAACTTGGATTTTATATGGAAGTTAAAAAAAGAAGAGCGCATAAGCGGAAAAATATGCGAATGGCTGCTGAGAGGAGTTAATCCGTCAAAGCCTTTTGGCATACCTAACTTTATGATTTATGCTTCCGGCATAAATGAAAATCCTCAATATAATATTTCAAATTTTTTTGACCGCTTAGCCGCAATTGAAAAGAATATCGGCGGCCGCAGTATTATTGATAGTATTCCTAAAATTATATTGTTCCTTGCGCGCTCGAGAAATATTGACATTACAAAAATAGATAACGAATATCTTGAACTGTTTCTTGAACTGGAAGAATACGCTGACATCCTGCCGGTTCTCGGCAGAGATGCGGATAATGATATCTTAGAGAAACTTAAAGCGGTAAAGCGGCAGGCCGGCACAATTACGAAGCCTGTTTTTACGCTCATGCTGTTAGGCTTTGATTACGAGCAAATAAAAGCAATGAATTATAAAGCTATTACAGATGGCAATTCTATTATTTTTGACAGCAATGTGTCTCAAGAAAATCCTATAAACGCCGTTTTGGGGGATGTGTTTGTAACCGGTAAATTCCTGCCGTTGGATAAAGACAAAAAATTAGACGAAGTTTTTGAAGGCGTCAATGATAAACCAAAAAGCGAAGCGGATAAAAAAACTTTAAAAGGCAATGCCCTTGACATAATGGATTTTTACTCTTTTTTTGATTCCCGCATGAGAGGAAAACTTTTTGACGGCAGAAGCCTTGACGGCGCCGTAGTTTTCGGCATTGAAAAATTTCACGGAAGACAGCAGAGTTTGGTGCGGTCGCCGGCAAACTTTTGGCCCGGCTTTTTGGGTATGCAAAATTGGCATGAGCTGGTTGATGAATTCGGTTACGGAGAAGTGAATTGGGATTATGAAACATATAAAAAATTATTTCCGGAAGTGATGAAAAAAATTGAGGCGAGGGGCCAGCCGATTGTTTTCTTGCTGCCTTCAAATTTTGATTATATGAAAGAAGGGTTTACCGCATTCGAGTTCAGGTATTTGCTTGAACATCCCGAAATGTTGAAAAATATAATTTTCGTAGTCGGCGCGTATGACTTTTTCGATATAACCTCTTCGGCAGAGAATGTTGACCAAAGCTTAAGCATGAACTTTTTGGCCGAATTATTAAAGGATCATGAAAGATACGCCGTTTCTTCTTCGCAGCACGAGAGCGCCGGAGACGGCGTAGTTACGAGAAGCTTAGGAAAAATGCTGAAAGCGTTCAAAGGAAATCTTAGAAGATATGTTTCACGGGAGAGCGTAAACCGTTCTGCGAACGCTGACGGGACGCATAAACTTGAACTTCCGGCGGTTGCAGCGCAAGCCGATGCAAAGGGGCTTGCAGGCATTCAGAGAATTTTTTATGTTACGCTGAGAGAAGTTGTACCGTCTTTGCTGCCGGGATTTGTTTCAAAGCATTACGGCCGCGCCGGGCCGTCGGCGGCCGACAGGCAGACGGACGCGTACAAATCAAGAGTAAAGGGAAATATTTTTATAAAAGCCATGTCGTTTGCCGGATTGTCGTTAGGAATAGCAATGCCGGTAATTTTAGCTGCAGCCCCGCTTATACTTCCTTTAGCCGTTTTATTATCTTTCGTATTGACATTCGCATTTAATATCGCAACCCACGCGGTTTATAATCTTTTCGTATCCAAAGACAAGCGGCTGGAATTGAAGCTTGACTTTGTTCGGCTGCTGTCCGCAATGAAAGCGCAATATG
>WQUP01000146.1 GCA_009782015.1 Endomicrobiia bacterium
TGTGCTTTCCCTTATCCTGTTCATCATGGACTCAAACAGCGCGAAAGATTCTTTTTGATACTCTATTTTCGGATCCTTCTGCGCATAAGCCCTGAAGCCTATGCCCCTTCTCAACTGGTCGAGTTCGTAAAGATGGTCTTTCCACGAAGAATCTATCATCTGCAAAAGCACCATTCTCTGTATGTGCGACAGCAGTTCCGGCGTCAGCTGCCCTTTTCTCTTTTCATACGCCTCAAAAACTTTTTCCGTTATATCTTCCTGAAGCGCTTCGGGAGTAATATAATTCAAATTGTCTTCCGGCGGCATGTCGTACTTTATGCCGAAAGTCCTCAAAAGCCACGCGCTTATGCTGGTCCAGTCCCACTCTTCTGCGTATTTCGCCGCAGCCCATTTCTGTATTTTCTCGTCGATAGATTCGCGCATCATGCCCTTAATAATCTCGGTAATATCCTCGCCGTCAAGGATATCGTTTCTAAGACTGTAAACGGCTTCTCTCTGCTTATTCATCACGTTGTCAAAATCTATGAGCTGCTTTCTTATGTCGAAGTTCATGCCTTCGACTTTCTTTTGCGCGCCCTCAACCGCTTTTGATATCCACTTATGCTGTATGTCTTCGCCTTCTTTAAGCCCGAGCCTTTGCATCATCGAAGACATTCTGTCAGAGCCGAAAAGCCTCATCAGTTCGTCTTCCATGGAGAGAAAAAACGTCGAAGAACCCGGATCGCCCTGTCTGCCTGCGCGTCCTCTGAGCTGGTTGTCAATTCTGCGCGATTCGTGCCTTTCCGTGCCTATTATGTGAAGCCCGCCAAGCGACACAACTTCATCGTGCTGAGCCGGGTCTCCGGCGCCCAAAACTATATCGGTTCCTCTGCCTGCCATGTTTGTCGCAATTGTCACGGCGCTTTTTGCTCCGGCCTGCGCTATAATCTGCGCTTCAAGCTCGTGGTACTTTGCGTTGAGCACCTGATGCGGTATGCCTTTTTTTCTGAGCATAGCCGATATTTTTTCGGACTTTTCTATAGATCTTGTTCCGACGAGAACGGGCTGGCCTTTTCTCCACGACTCGTCGATTTCGTTTATTATGGCGTTGTCTTTTTCTCTTTCCGTGCGGTATATCACGTCCGGATTGTCTTTCCTGACCATCGGATTATTCGTCGGAACTTCTACTACGCCGAGCTTGTATATCTCCCAAAACTCCGAGGCTTCGGTGGACGCCGTGCCGGTCATACCTGCGATTTTTTTGTACATTCTGAAAAAATTCTGGAATGTTATCGTGGCAAGAGTCTGGTTTTCTTCGGCAATCTTCATATTTTCTTTGGCTTCCACGGCCTGATGAAGCCCGTCAGACCATCTTCTTCCCGGCATAAGTCTTCCCGTAAACTCATCGACTATTATGACTTCTCCGTCTTTTACCACATACTCTATGTCTCTGTGGTAAAGCTCGTGCGCTCTTACCGCCTGTGTAAGATGATGCACCCACTCCGACTGAAGATCGTCGTATATATTGGTCACGCCGAGTATCTTTTCCGCTTTCTGAACGCCCTGTTCCGTAAGAACTACTGTGTGATTTTTTTCATCGACAAGATAGTCATAACCTTTGGACAAATCAACGCCGTCATATTTTGCCTTTATCTCTTCGCTCTCGGTAATTTTGCGGCCTTTAAGCATAGGAACTATTCTGTCGCAAACGTAATATTTATCTGTAGCCTGTTCGCCGGCGCCGGATATAATTAAAGGGGTCCTTGCTTCGTCTATCAAAATCGAATCGACTTCGTCGATTATGGCGTAGTTTAAAGGGCGCAGCACGCGGTCTTCTTTGGTTATCACCATATTGTCTCTGAGATAATCAAAGCCGAGCTCGTTGTTTGTAACATAAGTTATATCGCAGTTATAGGCCTCTCTTCTTTCCTCATTGGACGTATCGTGTCCGACATTGCCGACTTTAAGCCCGAGTTTTTCGTGTATTGCGCCCATCCACTCTTTGTCTCTTTTTGCAAGATAATCGTTTACGGTTACAATGTGCACGCCTTTGCCGGGCAAAGCGTTAAGATACGCCGGAAGAGTGGCCACAAGAGTTTTTCCTTCGCCGGTTCTCATTTCGGCGATTTTCCCTTTGTGAAGTATGTACCCGCCTTCAAGCTGAACGTCGAAATGCCTCATGCCCGTTGTTCTGACAGACGCCTCTCTCACGCATGCAAAAGCCTCCGGCAGAATATCGTCGAGAGTTTCGCCTTTGGAAAGCCTGTCCCGAAACTCGGCGGTCTTGGCTTTTAACTCGTCGTCGGAAAGTTTTTGCACGGAAGGTTCAAAACCGTTTATTTTGCTCACGATAGGCAATATGGCTTTTATGTCTCTTTCGTTTTGCGAACCGAAAATTGCATTGAGAATACTTTTAATCATGTTGTTCCCCTGAAGAAAATTAAATGTCAGCGATAATGCGAGATTATATAAAATTAAGCGCGCTTTGTTAAACGTGATCAGATAAAAAGCTATGCCCGCCGGCGCTGCCGGCGGGCATAGCTTAACTCAACTGCAGGTATTACATTATTTCGCTGACTTGTCTTTGTGTATCGTGTCCTGCCATTGCTGCAGCGTCTGCTCCGTATATTTCCATGCAGAGCTCTTTTCCTGCTTAAAGCCGGGGGCGACTATTTCTACACGGCGGTTTTGCGCGTCCGCCGAAACGCTTTTATCCGTATTTGCCAATGTCGATTTCCCGTAATAGCTGTAGCTGATTGAACCTGCCGGCACTCCTAATTCTATAAGACGGTTATATACAGCTCTCGCGCGCCTTTCCGATAACTTTTCGTTATATGCCGCCGAGCCGTGCATGTCAGTGTTGCCTTGCACTTGGAACTTCGCCTCCGGATGCGCTTTGATTATTTCCGCCGCTTTCTCCATATCCGCTTCTGCCTGCGCCGTAAAATCAAATTTGTCGAATCCAAAATATATTATCGCAAGTCTCGGCGTTTCCGCTGTCACAGGTATCGGCGCAACCGCTTTTACCGGTTCGACCGGCGCTACCGGTTCGACCGGCGCTGCAGGTTCGACCGGCACTGCCGGTTCGGGCTGCTTTGGCTGCTCAACAGGTTGTTCAATTTGCTTAACAGGCTCTTGCGTTTGTTCAACAGTCGGATTCTGCTCTTCATTGCAGTCACAGCATTCCTTCGGCCCTCCGAAACTGTATCTCACTCCCACATTCCCGCCTAATGAATATCCATCCGTATTCACTGTCCCCGCTCCTACCCAGCCCCACAGCTGCCACCTATCTGTCAGCATTCCGGATGCCCCTAACTTCAGCTCGAACGTGTTCTTATCCAAATCGTCGCTCATCCTTACCCCGTCAAATTCTAAACTGTTTTTGCTGTCCCCGTGCAGCCAGTTTACCTCTGCAAACGGCTGAAAATGATGCGCGCTCCCATCTGCATTCGTGTATATCCGTCCGCCCAATCTGCTTGTCCAGCCGCTTCCGTCTGAATTGTTTACCGCCATCCCGCCTGCTTCCGTATGGCTGTCCTGATTTATGAAGTTATATACAAACTGCCCCTGCGGCTCTAAAAATAACTGTCTTCCGTTATCTTTGTGCAGCACTCTGAACGCATATCCTACTTCAGCTGACACCTGCGTGTTTTGGCTTTTGTATTTTTCATCAGCTAACGTGTTGCCGCTCACCTTATTGTCAAACCAACCGTGCAATGCCCAGATGTCTGCATATAAACCTCTCTGGTCTGCCGCGCTGTTATACCATGTCAAATACGCCCCTGCGCTCGTGCCGTTTACTTCGCCTTTCGCTTCCCGGTTTATCCCGCTGTTTGTCTCTGGTACGTCTTTTGATTTTACCCTTGTACTTACATGCCCGTACGCGCCCATTATTCCCAGCATCCAACGGTCTGCGCCGTTGCTTGTCCATGCAGTTAAATCAACTCCGCCGTTGAGCAGATATCTCGTCTGCTCTATATTAAATTTATCGTCCATCTCATCAAACGAGCTGTAACGTCCCTGTACACGCGCCCATGCCGAAGGAATATAGTTGCCCGGCTTATAGCAGCACTTATATCCGTCTTTATCACACCCGCCGTTATTGCCATTGCCGTTTTTATCGCACTGCGTACAATTGCAGTTTTCCGCGCAATTCGGGCATTGCGCGTCCGCGCCGGGCATCCTTACATACTCCATATACTGCGGCTCACCCAATCTGTCATGCAGGTTCATCATAAATAAATCCGATACCGCCCTCATGTTCGCCAAGTACGCAGGTACTTCGGGTCTGAGCACAGGCTCTTCAGGATCTATCGTTTTTTTCGTCTTAATGCTCCTTAAATACCAGTTCCCGTCCGCTGCATCCGCATCCACGCCGTTTTTGTACAGGTCGTATTCATAAGCCCCTGCCGCTACTCTGCCGGCAAGAGTGAACGTATCGTCCGCTGTCGTCGCGCCATTTTGAACTTCAACAAGCTTTATTCCGTCCGCCGTTGTCTGCGCTCCGGGGCCGCCTGTATT
>WQUP01000147.1 GCA_009782015.1 Endomicrobiia bacterium
AAGAGCGCCATAAACGAGGTTTTCTCATACGATACCATGGAGGATTCAAGGACGAAAATATCCGAGATAAAGAGATTCGACCTCAAACCGGAAACTCTTGAAGAAGCCATAGAAAGCATGGACACGCTCGGATATAGAGTTTACATGTTTCTCAATATGCAGACCGATAAAGTGAACGTGCTCTACCGCAACGACAGCGGTTCAATAGTGCTTCTCGAGCCGGACATCTGACAAGCGCAGCAGAGCGTCTGTTTTGTAATCCGGGAAAGTCTTAAGCGACGGAAAAAAGCGACAGTTAGCATAAATGAAACGGAGGATTGAGCAATGAAGATCATGGATTTTTTGAGTCCTGACGCAATTATTGTAGATTTGAAGGCTGCCGATAAAAAATCGGCTATCGTTGAGCTTGCGGAAACGCTCAAGGAGACAAAAAAAGTAAAGAAAACGGACGAGATAATCGAAGTTGTTCTCGAAAGAGAAAAACTCGGCTCGACGGGCATAGGGCAGGGAGTGGCGATACCGCACGGAAAAACGGACGTGCTTCAGGAGCAGGTCGGCGTGCTTGGAATTTCGCGCAAGGGCATAGAGTTCAACTCGCTTGACGGCGAGCCCGTACATATAATTTTTCTTCTCGTTGGCCCGGTAGAAGTCGCCGGCCAGCATCTCAAAGCTCTTTCAAGAATTTCGAGGCTCTTTAAAGACAAGTTTTTGAGACAAGCCATAAGAGACGCTAAAACCACGGAAGAAGTAGTCAAAATAATAAAGCAAGAGGATTCTTATTGATGGCTGCTTTGGACGTAGGCACGCTGCTTAGGGAAAAAAGCGGCGAACTAAAGCTTTCTCTTGTCGCCGGCGGCGGAGGTGTTGGAAGAAAAATAACCGTCGCCGACATAAACAGGCCAGGGCTTGCTTTTGCCGGATATTTCGAGCATTTCCCGTATGAGCGCACGCAGGTTATCGGAATAAGCGAGAATACATACCTCAATAATCTGAATTACGAAAAGCAGGTTGAGCTTCTCAATAGAATATTTTCTCATCCGAGCTCCACATGCTGCATACTTACGAGAAATCTGGAGCCGTCGGAAGCGATGATGAAAGTTTTTTCCGACCTTGAAGTCCCGCTTTTAAGGACGGCGCTCAGTTCTTCTTCTTTCATAGGCGACCTCATCTATTATTTTGACGGAAAGCTTGCCCCGTCAATAAAGATACACGGCGTGCTGGTGAACGTTTACGGACTCGGAGTTCTTCTTGCGGGAAAAGCGGGAATCGGCAAATCCGAGTGCGCTCTTGAGCTTGTAAAAAGAGGGCACATGCTCGTGGCCGACGACATTGTGGACATAAAAAAAAGATCAGGACGCACGCTTGTCGGCAGCGGCCTTGAAATAACCAAACATCTTATCGAAGTCAGGGGAGTAGGCATAATAGACGTAAACAGTATTTTCGGAATAGGCAGTATTTTGGACGAGTCCCATATAGAGCTTGTAATAAAGCTTGACGAGTGGGAAGCCGTGAAAAAGTATGAAAGAGTCGGGCTTGACGAGTATTTTACGGAAATACTCGGCGTAAGCGTTCCGGAAGTGACTATTCCCGTGGGGCCCGGAAGAAACCTTGCCGTGCTTGTGGAAACCGCAAGCCTCAACCAAAGGCTTAAAAACAAAGGACATTACACGGCAAAAGATTTGAGCGGCAGACTTCAAAAAGCCATTTTGGAACAAGAAAAAAAGTGACAACCACAAGACTTTTCCAAGGGTTGTCATCCTGAGGTGGCAGTATTGCCGAAGGATCCACAGGATGTTTCCAAGGGTTGTCATCCTGAGGCAGTGCAACTGCCGAAGGATCCAGGCGGTTCTTTTGTCATCCCCGAGCCTTATTTGAAAGACGTTTTCAATAGCAGCCTGTCCCCGAAATTAGTAATCGGGGAGGGATCCATGTTAAGTTAAGGAATAATTCCATGAGATTCTATATAGTTTCAGGCATGTCCGGAGCCGGAAAAAGCCAGGCCCTTAAAATATTTGAGGATCTGGGTTTTGTCTGTATAGACAACATGCCTTTCCAGATGCTAGACGGGTTCATAGACGTTTGCGTCAAAAATCCGGACAAATATAAAAATGTCGCAATAAGCGTCGATTCAAGGGCCGGAGAGTATCTTGGATACTTTCCTCAGTTTCTCGCTTCGATGAAAAAAAATAAAATAAGCTGCAGAGTAATATTTTTTAACGCCGAAGATTCCGTTTTGCTGCGCAGATACTCAGAAACAAGGCGCAGACATCCGCTCGGCAAATCCGTTTACGAGGGAATAAAGCTTGAAAGAAAGCTTCTTGATAAGGTTTTTGCCGCTGCCGACGAAATAGTCGATACTTCGGACAAGACGGTAGGCGAGTTAAAGGACACGATATCAAGGCTTACGGGAGCATCGGCCGCAAAACAGCATTTGAATATTTCAGTCGTATCTTTCGGATACAAATACGGCATACCGAACGACGCCGACATAATTTACGACGTACGCTTTATAACAAATCCGAACTATGTGCACGGACTGAAGTTTAAAACCGGCAAAGATAAAGCTGTCAAAGAGTACATAAAAAAGCAGAAAGAGTTCGGAGCTTTCTTTGATATATTCTCAAAGCTTATCGCAAATACGCTTCCGGGATACATAAAAGAAGGCAAAAGTTATCTCACGATAGCCTTAGGCTGCACCGGAGGAAGACACAGATCCGTTTTTACCGCCGAGATGCTGGCGGATTTTCTCAGAAAAAAGAAGTATAAAGTGAAGTTAAACCACAGGGACATACTAAGGGGAAAATGAGTTAATAGTGAATAATTAATAGTTAATAGTTTCGGTGTTTTCGCATAGCGAAAACAAATTAATAGGTTTCGGCAAAGCCGAAACTCAATAATTATTAACTATTCACTGTTAACTATTAACTGCAGTTATGAATAATTTAAAAATAGTAGCTCTCGGCGGCGGAACAGGTTTGTCAACCCTGCTTAGAGGATTGAAAAAGTATAATGCCGCCATAACGGCCATAGTAAGCGTTGCCGACGACGGAGGCAGCTCGGGAAAGCTCAGAAACGAGCTCGGCGTGCTTCCTCCGGGCGATATAAGAAACTGTCTTGTCGCTCTTTCGGAAGAGGAAAGCCTTATGTCAAGGCTTTTTCAGTACAGGTTTCCTTCAAAAGGCAGTTTGTCCGGGCACTCTTTCGGAAATCTTTTTTTGACGGCGATGTCCGCCATATCCGGCGGTTTTGATAACGCCATCGCCAACTGCGGAGAGGTTCTTGCCATCAGGGGAAAGGTTCTTCCCGCGACGCTTGCTTCAGTCACGCTTCAGGCCGAACTTGAAGACGGCAGCAAAGTTTCCGGCGAAAGCACGGTGTCAAAGGCGGAAAGCAGAATAAGCAAAATAGAGCTTATGCCGCCATGCCCTCCGGCCGCGCCTTATGTTTTAGACGCGATAAAAAATGCGGATGCAATAATATTCGGACCGGGTTCTTTGTACACATCTATAATAGTTAATCTGCTTGTTGACGGAATATCCGATGCCGTAAAAGCTTCAAAGGCTTACAAGGTTTATGTCTGCAACATAATGACGCAGCCCGGAGAAACATCCGGATATGCTTTGTCGGACCATATAAAAGCGATTGAAAAGCATTCGTATAAAGGCATAATAGACCGCGCACTCGTTAACAATGCCGCTGTTCCCGATAAGCTTGCAAAACGCTACAAAAAGCACGGGGCGCATCAGGTGAAGGTTGATAAGACCTCAACAAAGACGTCTAAAGGAAATTTGTGTTCCGACGAAATTTATGCGCGCCACGATTGCGAAAAGCTGGCAAAAGCATTGATTAAAATACTTAAGACGCACGGTAATATGGATTTTAAGAGGTAATAGATGATAAAAATTATTATTGCCGCACACGGCGAACTTGCGCAGGAGCTTGTAAACTCCGCCGAGCTTATTGCCGGCAAACAGCCGAATCTGTATGCCGTCAAACGAAGCGCCGACGACAGTTTGGCGCAAATGCAGGAGCGCATAGAAACGCTTATAAAGAGCGTGGCTGACGACGACGGCGTTCTGATTATGACCGATATGATAGGCGGCACGCCGTGCAACGCCTCGGCTCCGATGTGCAGAAATTTTAATACGGAAGTTCTGACCGGAGTGAATCTGCCCATGATTTTGTCGGCCGTTTTTGCAAGCAAGACCGCAGGCAATGCGGCGGAACTTGCCGAAAAAGCCGCGCAAGACGGACAAAAAAGCATTATAAACATCAAAAAAATGCTGGCAAGCAGGATGAAGTAGCAAAGGTAATTACAAATTACAAATTACGAATTACGAATCAAAGACAAAAAGTTGCGATGCTGTTGCCGGTTAAGATGTTCGCCGTTGTTGTTTATTCGTAATTGGGTTTCTCTAAAAACCCTATTTTGAGCCGTGTCATTCCGGCGAAAGCCGGAATCCATTTTGTAGTTGTCGTCGAACAAAATCAAAG
>WQUP01000148.1 GCA_009782015.1 Endomicrobiia bacterium
CCGCGGCATCTATAGATGCCGAAATAGAAAAAACGATTGATTTTTTAATGGAAAGATTTAAATGACCTACGGCGGATTTTTATAAAATCCGCCGTAGGTCACCCTGAACTTGTTTCAGGGTCTATTTAACTTTTAACTACAGATGCTGAAACGAGTTCAGCATGACGACATAATATATCAAGGAATAATTTCGAAATAAAATATATATTGGAGAGACAATGAAGATTTCAAAAGTCGGGATTTTATCGGGATTATTGACGGTAACTGCCATAGCCGGTTTTTCCGCAGGCGCGAACGCGGAAATGCTGACGATTCAGCAGTATATGGATCTCGTCGCCAAAGAAAACAGCAAGCTTAAATCCGTCGAAGCAAACATTGAGGCGGTCAGAGGGAAGATTGCTCAGATAGAGCAGGTTTACTCGTACTTTCTCAGCGCCGGAGCGAACTACTTAAATGACAAAAGCGGCCGGCCGTACTCTCCTTTAAACCAGATAAACGGGCTGTCGAATTTCTCCTACGACGCCAGCGTAAACAAGCAGTTTGAGACGGGAACCACGGTCACTTTAGGGCTGAACGGCTCTTACGGCCAATACAATTATCTCAGCGGTCTCGGATACCACGTAAACGACTTGGCTCCGTTTGTCAGCGTCAGGCAGTCGCTTCTTAAAGATTTCAACGGCGGCGCCACAAAAGCAAGTATGTCAAAAGCAAGGGCGGACGCCAACTCCGCGCTGTATCTGCTTCTATATCAGAAACAGCAGATAATACTCAGCGCGAGGCTTGCTTACTGGAACTTGTCTTACACCAGAACGGTAATCGATTTCAGACAGACATCTTTAGCCAGAACGCAAAAGCTTCTGGAGTGGAACCAGAAAAGATTTAACCTTGATCTTGCCGAAAAAACAGACCTTCTGCAGTCGCAGGCCGCGGTCAAAATGGGAGAGCTCAACTGCAAACTCGCGGTTGAAGACGAGGTAAGGGCTTCAAGAGTTTTTAACGGGCTGATAAATATTGCCAAAGAGAAAGTGCAGTACGACGTGCAAAACTTTATCGATGCCGGCAGATCATTCAATAAGGATGTTGATCTTTCAAGGACAGGTAACAGGGCTGACGTCCTGTCTGCGCTTGAAAACGTCAAAAGCGCCGAGTACGATCAGATATATTCGCAAAAAAGCTTGAGCTCGGATCTGATTGTTTCCGGGCAGGCCGCTCTCAACGGAGTTACTCCGGATTTTGACAAGGCTGCGGATTATGTAGTAAACGGCGATAAACCTTCTTATTCTATAGGCCTCAGATATACGCTGCCTTTGAATTTCAACTTGAGAAAGAATATCAATACGGGATTTCAATCGGCCATAGAGGCGGCGATGAAAGCCGAAGAATCCGCTCAGATACAAGAGACAAACGACTGGCTTCAGCTTGTCGATAACTGGAACAACGCGAAATCAAGATACGCGCTGTCAACCGAGATAAGAGATATCCAGCAAAAACGCGACGAAGAAAACCAGAGCCTGTTGAAAAAAGGCAGAAGCACGACATATCTGGTTTTGCAAAGCGAACAGGATTTGGACGACTCGACTTTAAACATGCTGCGCAACATATTCGAACTGATGAACATTTACGAGCAGGCGTCGGCGTTTTACAATACGGAAAAATTCTAGAACGGCAGAGTGAAGATTGAAGAGTGTAGAGTGGAGATGTCGTGTTTCGGCTTTGCCGAAACATATTATAGGTTTTCGCGAAGCGAAAACACGTTATCTTCACTCCTCACTCTCAACTCTCCACTCTGCCGTTAAAAAGAGGTTATATGAATCTAGGAAGATTGGCAATCAAAAGACCCACTTTTATTTTCGCTATACTTGTGGCGCTGCTTGTTTTGGGCGCTATCAGTTATAAGCTGCTTCCGGTCAGGATGTTTCCGGATGTGGACTTTCCGTATGTTGCGGTGCTTACTACTTACCAGGGAGCCGGCGTAAACGAAATAGAGCAGCTTGTTTCTAAGCCCATTGAAGACGCTGTCAGCGGCGTTTCGGGACTGAAGCACGTTTCTTCCATAAACCAGGATAATACGTCAATAGTGTTCGGCGAATTCTATCTTTCCAAAGATCCGGAAGTTGCGGCGCAGGAAGTCCGCGATAAAGTCGGGCAGATAAGGCTTGCGCTCCCCGACGACATAAACGAACCGATTGTGATAAAAGCGGATATGGACAATATGCCTCTTTTGATTTTGAGCTTAAAATCGGATAAGCTCACGCCTAAACAGCTTTACGATTTTGCAGACGACGTAGTTTCAAAAGATTTCGCGCAGGTCGGAGGCGTTTCCCAGATCCAGATAGTAGGCGGACAGAAAAGGGAAATTCAGGTTCAGGCCGACAAAAATAAGCTTAAAGAGCATGAATTGACTTTGGCGGGCGTAGCCGCCGCCGTGCAGTCCAACAGCTTAAACGTTCCCGCAGGAAACGTCAACAGAGGCGCCCTGCAGCTGGCTTTCAGGACGCTCGGAGAATTTTCGTCGGTTAAAGTAATCGGCGACGTTGTCGTAAACTTTATGGGCAACGACCGCCCCGTAACCGTCAATGACATAGGCAGGGTGGTGGACGGCACCGTGGAAGAAACTTCCCGCGCCAGACTTGACACTAAAATCGACGGGAAAATAAGTTTTGAACCGTCTCTGCTCATTCAAATTTACAGGCAGTCTAAAGGAAACGACGTCGCCATTTCCGACGGCGTTCAGGCAAAACTCGCAGAAGTGAATAAAAAATATAAGGACAGGTTCGGCAGCCCTAAACTGACTTTGATTTACGATTCCGCCCGCGGCGTGCGATTAAACCTTAAAGACGTCAGAGAAACTATTGTGGAAGGAGTTTTTCTTGCCGTCATCGTTGTGTATTTCTTTTTGGCAAGCTGGCGTTCAACCGTTATCACGGCTCTCGCGCTTCCCAACAGTTTAATCGGCTCTTTCATATTTATGCACGCGTTCGGCTTCAGCTTAAACGTTATTTCTCTCATGTCGCTGTCGCTTGCCGTGGGGCTCTTGATTGACGACGCCATAGTCGTCCGAGAAAACATATTCAGGCATTACGAGGAGGGCGAGGATCCCGTCACCGCGGCAATCAAAGGCACGGACGAGGTTACGCTGGCGGTTATAGCCACGACAAGCGCGGTTATCGCGGTGTTTTTTCCGGTCTCTTTTTTAAGCGGCATAATGGGACAGTTTTTCAGGGAGTTCGGCTTGACCGTCGTGTTTGCCATGGGCATATCGATACTCGACGCTTTGACCGTGGCTCCTATGCTTTCGGCGTATTTTATTCCGGCGAAAAAAGAAATATCTGCAAGGAGCCTGGAGAAGAAATCATTTCTCGCTTCCGCCGGAGGCATTTTCGTAAAGATTTTCAGAGCTTTGACGGTGGGCTGGTTTAACCCGCTTTTTAACGCCGTTGAAAATCTTTACGTAAAGTTGATTACGTTCATGCTTAAAAAGGAGTTGTTTAAAAAGGAGTTTTCCCAAAGAAGCAAAAAAGACAAGCATATATTCGCGGCTCTTATCAGATATAAATTTTTATTTTTGGTTTTATCCGTTGTCTGTTTGATAGCAAAAGCTCTTATAGTTAAATTCAAAACTCCGGGGCTTATTCACATTGCCGGCATTTTACCTATAGCCGCGCTTATTCTGTTTCTGTTGTTTTTTATAATAAACTTTTTTGATTTTGAGAAAAACAGGCTGCGTTTCGCCGTAAGTTTCAAATTTGTCGCTCTTGTGATTACCGTTGTCATCGTGATGAGCGTTGTTGTTTTAGTAAAGAACGGCGCGCTGAAGCTCAATTTTATGCCGAGCTCCGACTGGGGCGAATTTAACGTAAACGTCAGGGCCAAACCCGGAACTTCTTTAGAGCAGATGGATAAATATTCCAAAGAAGTCGAAACCATTATTTTAAACGAGCCGGAAGTGGAGCTGGTTTCGGCGTCAATAGGTTCTACGGGAATGTTTACAAGCCCCGCAAATCAGGCGGCTTTATACGTGAGAATGCATCAGAAGGAAGCTGAAAGCAACGTTATAAAAAAATACGTCAAGGGCATTTTGGCCAAATTTAAAAGAGACGACTCCGGCATGAGAAATACGGCTCAGATGAAAGATTATCTGAGAAAAGTTATGGCCGATAAATACGGGAAAGAGCTTCAGTTTTCTTTTCTGAAGCAGGGCGGTCTCGGCGGCCCGCGCAACGAAGTTGCCTTTGAGCTTGTCGGCGACGACGTAGGTAAACTATATTCCGCAGCGCAGGTTTTAATCGAGAGGTTTAAATCCATTCCTCATTTTGCGGATTTGCAGTCCAATTACCAGCCCGGAAAGCCTGAAGTGCAGATTCAAATGGATACCAAGAGAATGAAAGAGCTCGGAGTGAGTTCCGTTATGTCGGGAAATGAAATAAGGGGAATGATAGACGGCATAAAGGCCGGAAAATTCCGCGAAAACGGATTGGAGTACGACA
>WQUP01000149.1 GCA_009782015.1 Endomicrobiia bacterium
TTTTAATGTTATCTTGCCACAAACAGCGCGGCTATCATCGTTATTCCCAAGCTTATTGTGGCTATCGTCGCGCCGCTTTTCGAAGACGAAGAGCCTGAGGAAGATGTTCCTTTTGACATGCTATTGAGCTTTTGTTCTATTCTGTTGATATCGGACTGTGTCTGGCTTTGGGATCTGCTTATCTCTTTTCTGATATCGGTCGTAGTGGGCACGTCGGCGACGGTTTTCTTTATTTCGCTCAGCTGCCTGCTTATATTTGTTACGTCCGCGGCTCCCGCCGAAGAAGCGCCGGCATACGCCGCTCTGGAATCGATTTCGTCTATTCTTTTCGACAAAGCCACATAGTTGCTCTGAATCTGGGCGAGGGTATTTTTCAATTCGGCGATTTCTTTCTGCGAGGGCTGAACTGCTCCCTTTGCCGTGCTGCCCGCGCTCATGCCGCTTATTTTCTGAGACAGATTGTCGAGCCTTGCATTGATGTCGTTCAAATCTTGAGTTACAGAGGCAGCCTGCGCGGATGTACCGGAATTTTTGGCATTTGCCGCAACCTGCTGCTGTAGATCTTTGAAAACTTTGGAACTTTTAAGGCTGTTATCCAAAAGCTGCGGCATATTCGGTTTTATTTCCGCAAGTATGCTGTCGGTATCGAGCGAAGCTTTTGCCGGCGCCGCGGGCTGTTTTTGAAGCGCCGTGACTTTACCTTTCAAATCGTCAAATTCCTGACGCGTAATCGAAACGACTGCAACGGGCACAGGAGTATCCGCCGCTGTTCCCTTGGTCTTTTTATCGTACTCGTAAATGGCCTGTAATAAAGTTCCCCTTGTTATTGGTTCGTCTTCCACAAAGACGGTCTCGCCGTATCTGTCTATAAACTTAGGCATCTTTTTAGCCAATTCGTTTATAATTTCTCTCATGACGGGATCGTTCACGTCGCGCTTTGCCGCTGAAAAAGCGGGAGACAAACTAGTTGACAACAATGCCGCTGCGGCAAGCAAAGACAAAATTTTATTTATTTTCACCGCTCCCCCCTAGAAATAAAAATTTAAAGAAAATTTATTTTGCTGGTCAAAAATATTTCCCATGGACAACGCGTAATCCAGCTGCAAAAACTTGCCGAACACTACCAAATCAAGTCCGAAACCCGCGCTGTAGGCAATATTTTGGTTTATGGTTTCTTTTATCTCGTAACGGCTTTCCAAAGCCAAGCCGTTTACGCCGCCTCTCAAATGAAGCGCGCTGAGCCCGAACATCCCTTGGGAAGACACAAGATACGTCAGCTCGGCGCCTATATTTGTGCTTAGAGGGTAATCCTGCACCTGCACAAGATCAAAAGCTCCCAAAAGTTTAAAATTCTCGCTCAATGAAAATGAGTTTGACACGCCGAAACGAGTGGTCAAAGGAGCGTTGTCACTATCCCCTCCGTCCCAGCTCATAGCCGCGCCCTTGCCTAGAAAAAGGCCAAAATTAAGCGTTTCGAATATGTTGTAAATCACGCCGGCGTCAAAATCATAACCGCTTGCAGAACCGCCTCCGGAAGCGTCCATATTTTCCGTAATATATTTAATTGATGCGCCTGCGTACAAATTGGTGGTATCCTCCCATATCGGAATACCCCACGAAAGATAAAACGCGTTTTGAGTGTCCGGGAAAGTTCCTGTCTGGTTGCCGCGGTCATCAGACCCAATAACATTATCCATAGCGGAATTTATATACCCCAAAGCAAAAACCGAGTTGCCGAGAATTGTAGTAAATTTGTTCGCGGGCACGGAAAACGCAAGAAAATTATGAGTAGGAACAATGTCTTTTTGGCCGGGCCATTCATCCGCCGCGCCTGCGGAGCTCATGCCGGTTATGCTGTAATCCTGTATTCTGGCAAGACCGGCCGGATTCCAATAAACCGCGCTGGTATCGTCGCTTATCGAAGTAAACGCGCCTCCCATGCCCAGCGCCTTGGCTCCGACGCCTTTGGATAAAAATGCGGCGCCGCCGGTTGCAGCGTAAGAGTTAGCCGACAGCGCGAAAACAAGAAGCAGCGGAATTATCTTTTTTACAATATTTTTCATTTTATTTCCTCAGTATCGCAAAAGATACGTAACGCCTGTTTTCTTTGCTTCCCTTTGCTATTATCTCGCATATATAAACGCCGCTGGCAAGAGAATCTCCCGAGTAACTTCTGCTGTCCCATTTGTCCGTATCGTTTACTCCGGCGCGACGATACTGTTCGCTTACGAGCTTCTTTACAATTCTTCCGGCGCGGTCATATATATTTATCGTGACGTAAGACGGTTCCGAAAGAACATATTTTATTGTCAGCAGCCCGTTTTTCGGATTATACGGAGACGGGTACGGAATAAGCACCGGTATGGGATCGCTGCTTACTGTAAAGATACTTGTGCTGTATAGATACCGTGGATCCCCAGGCGAATGGACAGCAATCATTAAAATATATTCCTTGCCTGAAATCAGGACGCCGTTATATTTATAATCGATTACCGCACTCAGATGATCCGAGGAAACACTAACGCCGTTGCCTAATAGATTTCCTGTCGTATAAGAAACAGTCGAACCCGACACTTTATCCAACATATAGATATTTATATCGCTCGCGGTAAAAGTACTGGGAGACACTATGCCGGCAGTTATATGAGGAGAAGGCAATGCCGACACGTTAGGCTGCGAAATGATTATTTTATTCTGAATTGCGGTAACCGTTACTTGAAAAGTTGCCGTATTTCCTATAGGATTAGAGTCGCTCTGGGCAAACCATTGTATATAGTTGGTTCCGGTCTGCACCTGTATATGCCCGTTGGTATCGGTAAACGTAGAATAAATAATTGTTGTAGAGACGCTGACAGTATTGGTTGAAGCCGGAACAGCGGTGTAAATAAAGGTAAAAGGTCCGGTTTCATCTGTAGGAGGCGTTTGTGAAATTTTATACCCTACTGTTCTTATGTTACCGCTGCTCGTCTGTACGGTAATACCCACATCCATGGTGGCGCTGGTAACATTTTCCGTAGAAGAAAAAGCATAAAAAACTATATTCGGATTTATTACTTTTATCGCAGCCAAATGTCCGGTAACAAAATTAAAATCCATGCCGCGCTGGCTTACGACTATCCCGTCATTGACGGAAGAAGAATTTTTATATTGTCCGTCGTTTGAAAGGGTATCCATAGCTGCGCCGTTAGTAACGTTTATCTGGTTTGACTGCGCATAAAGAAGCGGAGTCAACGATAAAACAAGCAAAATAAGCGCCGAAACTATTTTTATATTTCTCATTGCAGGTTCACCAATGCCAATATTTTACCCTTTGGCCCCGAAGAGTTTTCAAGAGCTTTTCCTATTATCGTTCCCGCTTTCGGATCAGACGGCGCTTTCATGGCGCATCCGGGAGTCGAAGAAGCTACAAGCAAGTCGCCGCGTTTAATATCCCCGCCTTCGTTAGTCACATTGACGGGAACTTTGCCTACCAAAGCAAGCTGATACCCCGCAGCTTCGGAATTTAAAACTATGCCCGGCTTTGTAGAAACAACGCCGGCAACTTTAGTATCGTTTGCCGTTTTGGATTTTTCTATATAACCGTCTTTTGTTTGCGAGATAATCACTACATCTCCCGGAGATAAATTATCTGACGACGGATATATTTCGGCAAGGTCGGCAGGAGCACCATTTATTGTGGTGGCATATAAGTTAGTAATCGTCCCGCTGCTTGCGGTAATAGTCCCGACAGTAATAACAGAAGACGAAGTCAACGGGGCTTGCGCAGCCCCCCAAGATAAATCCGTACCATTGGCTGTTGTTAAAAATTGTCCCGGAGACGCAGTTCCGGCAGACAACTTTTTGAGCGTTACTGCCGAATCCGCTATCTTTGCCGTCGTTACATTTAAATCTGCTATTTTTGATGTCGTTACCTTACCGTCAACTATAGAAGCGTTTACTGCACCTGTTGATCCGCTGACGCTTACATCCTGACTACTGGCGGAAGATAAAGTTATTGCGGGAATTGTAACGGTTGGAGTTGCCCAAGATAAATTTCCGACGGTGCTGGAGTCGTACATAAGATACTGACCGCTTGTTCCGCTGGTGCCGGGAGATAACTTAGCTTTTGTTACCTTGCCGTCAACTATAGAAGCATTTACTGCACCTGTTGATCCGCTGACGCTTACATCCTGATTACTGGCGGAAGATAAAGTTATCGCAGGCGGTACAAAGGTCGGAGCTGCCCAAGATAAATTTCCTCCGGTGTCACTTGTGAGATATTGACCGTTAGTAGCAGGAAGACTAGGATACAACTTAACTCCCGTTACCGCATGATCCGCTATCTTTGTTGTCGTTACCGCATTGGGATTTATAGCAGAAGTAACAGAATTTGTATTACCACCAATATTTACATCTTGGCCAGTTGCAGATGTCAAATTTATAGTAGGCAAAGTAAATGTTGGAACTGCCCAAGATAAAGTTGTACCGTTGTTTGTTAAAAACTGCCCGCTGACTAATGACGGTACTGGATTAATTACTGAAAGTGTCGTGCCGTTATTTGTTAACCCGCCACCGATAGATAATGATCCGAGTGTTCCAGATGTACTCGTATATGTGACAATGTATCCCGCTGTTCCCGAAATTATATTTTGCTTGTTTGACAATGCCGTATTTACAGCATTTGAACTTATAGGGCTTGTAGAAGTATTGACAGCCGATTCTATTGTGTACCATGTAGGAGTGGTACCGTTTGCTCCTAAATAGCGATTAGTACCGCTAACTGCCGGCAAAGGATTAGTTACCACTACGCTTGTTCCGTTATCATTTAATCCAGTTCCAAAACTAGCCCATTGTACGCCTGATCCGGTAGCTCTGAGATACTGCCCGACTGTTCCTCCGGAAGACGGCAACGGATAAGTCACAGAAAGCGTTCCGTTCGTATTGGTCAATCCTGTACCGGCAGGATTCGTCCAGCTAGTGCCTCCGGCATTTGCCATCAGATACTTATAATTATCACCTGGATTACCAGGCGTTGGAAATGTACCTGAAACCGCAGCCCAAGATATATTGGTACCGTCTGTTTTAAGAAAGTATCCATTTGTGGCTGTACCTGCAGCAAGTTTAGCACCTGTTATAGCGCCGTTTCGCACATTTAAAGCATACGGACTTACCGTAATCTGAGTTCTGGCTAAGGTTATACTAGACGGAAGAGGCGATGGCAAACCTGAGATTGTCACTTCAAGATAAAGCGGCCGATCCATCTGCGCTGCTGTAAAATTTGTAAAATCCAAAGTGACGGCATATATCCCGTTGGTTATTATTGCACTCGTACTTGATATTGTGGGAAACGTCATAGTGGCATTGCCGGTTGCCGTATCGTAAATTTTGAATGAAAAATTAGCCGGACTCGTAGTGCTAACAGGAAATCCGGACGCATCGGTAAGCCTGCCCTGAAATGCTACCTGCGTGCTCACATCAGCAAAGGCCGCTGAAGCCGAGAACAAAAATACCGACATAGAAAATGCAAACACTGCCAATAATTTTTTCATTGTATCCTCTTACTGTTTAGGTAACGGCTTTGCGCAGTTGACGCAGAATCTCAGTCTTCTTCCATCCGGAACCGTATTTATATATCAGCAACCTGTACGCTTATCGCTGTTTCCCGTGTTTTTTATTCTTTTTATCGTATGTTTAAATTTCATAAGAGCAAAATTTATTTCAAAACTTGTTTCCGTCTCTGACAAAGATAAATCATTGTCTAAAATCTCAGCGATAATTTCTCCGCCTTTTTGCAGGAGTTTACCCTCGAGTATCTAAATCAGGGGCCTGCCACCCCTTTTTTCAAAAGGGGAATTTAACTGCCGTTTCGCCGTTGCCAAACTTCCAAGCTCTCCAAACTTCTAACCTTCCGCCGTTATGCCCAATTCATGTTTTATTTTACTTTCAATCTCTTGGGTGAACTTCCAAGCGTTTTCCGCTTCCTCTTTGCTCGGTTCTTTATAATCATCGGGATATCTTGCGTCTATATACATATTAAAAATTTCATCAAGCATATTTTCATCTAACTCTAAATCTTTCACGGGCTTGATTTCTGCATACAAGTTTACCAGATCATGCGTTTTCTGCAAATTCCAGCCATGTTCTATCAAATATGCCTTGAAATACTTCTCTATTGCCTGCTGGCAGTGAAAAATAACGCCGCTTGCAATGACAGCTTCGTCTCCCATGAGGCGCTCAATTATCTTCATGTCATTATCCGCAATTAATATCCAATCTTTAATTATATTTTTCATACAGCGTCCTTCCTGTCTTTTCTACTTCATCAATGAGATAACTTCCGTCTGACTTTCTTTTTTGGAATTCGGCTCTCGAATAAACTAAAATGTCCATGGCGTATCGGTAGTTTATATCTCTTAACAATTTTCTGACATAACATCTTTTATTTAATCTTTCTTTGTATGTCTTTGCAATATCATAATTGTCTAAAATTACCATTAAATCGATATCGCTGCCGCGCACAGCAGTCCCTTTGGCGTGAGATCCGAACAAAACTATTTTGTACGGGTCTGCCTCTTTCAATCTTTCCACAAGCCGGTTCAATACTGAATCAATTTCCATCTCATTACCTTTCAACATTTAAATGGGAATTTAACTGCCGTTCCGCCGTTGCCAAACTTCCAAGCTCTCCAAACTTCTAATCTTCCGCTCCATCCCAGTGACAAAGAACAGCGACAAAAAACTCAGCGCTTACTGTTTAGGTAACGGCTTTGCGCAGTTGACGCAGAATCTCAGTCTTCTTCCATCCGGAACCGTATTTATATATCCGCAAAAAGGACAAACTATAATAGTAGCGCCGCCCTTAGGTGGCGTCACAGCCGGTTTTTCCGGCTGAGCCGGAGGCGTTGTTGGCGGCTTTTTCTTTTTAGGGTCGTCAGAGGAGAACGGGAAAACCGGCGTAGTTGTATCTATAGCCGGCTCGGGCGGCGCTGTCGGCACCATGATTACTTTCTTGGAACCGCCCGTTCCCGGGGCAAGCGTAACCTCAAAACTTTGCTCGATGTAATAACTGTCTTTGGATATTATTTTGCCTTTAAATACGCCGGGGTCGAATTTGCTTGTCCACACGCCTTTTGCGTTGGTTTTGCCGATTACGTCGGTGCTGTCGCCTCTCTGTACGTACATGCCTTCGATGGGTGTTTCCGTGTCTCCGAGCATGGAGACTACCGTAAGCGTGAGAGGAACGGGAGCGTAAGTCATTTCGGCTGTTACCGAGTTTATGTTGGCAATATCTGAGTCATTGACATGATAAGGATTAAAATCATCCGCCGTAAAGGTAAAGTTATATCTGCCGCTCGGGAGAGGCACTATGACAGGTTTTCCCGTGCCGACGCTTTTTGTCGTATTGAACTCTTTGCCCTGTATTGTGAGCTTGGCTATAAACGATTCGGCTGCATTGCCCTTTGATCTCACCCTGAACGAAATAAGTTTATTCATGTGCACAAACAATTCGGAGCTTGAAGTTGCGGAAACCGTCATCTGATTAAGCGCTTCTCCGTAACGGCCTTCGGGATCCATCATTCTCACTTTATAATTTCCGGCTTTCATATTTACAGTAAGCGGCGTATATCCTCTGGGCTGTCCCTCTCCTTCTATATGAACCATCATTTTAGGAGGCGTTGAGGTAAACGCAAATTTCTTAAAAAGGTATCCCTTCATGCTGAAAACATTTTCCCCGTCTATGTTTACCAAATCCGTTTCCCAGAAATTCTTATCGACTCCGGCAAACATCTCTTCTTTTGTCGGTCTTGTGAAATCTATATCGGCCTGGCCTTCTTTAGCCTCTTTGGCTTTGGAGCCGAGATCTTCAAATCCGGCAAGAGAAAGCCTTATTGTGTGCGCGCCGGCCATAAGCTGTATTTTGCACGGGGTCACGCCGAACTTATTGCCGTCTATATACACGTCCGCACCCTGAGGCTCGGAGTTTACCGCAAGCAGGAAATCGAACATTATCTCTATTTTTTCCTGTTTGGCTTTATTTTTATTGCCGGTACGTTCTTCAATTCTTACAACCCTCTGCACGGGTCTGAAACCTTCCTTGAGCGCGGTTATGATGTACGTCCCTGGCTGCACTTTTCTCAGCTGTATGGGATTTGAAGAACTCGTATTCTGTATTATTACCTCGCCTTCTTTCGTCTTCATGCTGACCGTAGCGCCTGAGGGCACGGTGTTTATCGTTACGTCGGGAGGATAGAGCCTTGCATAAATATCTTTTCCTAACGGAGTAAGCTGCATGACGAAAACGTCAAGCACAAAAAACAGCAGTACGGCTAAAATCACGGCAATAGCGGTTTTGATTATTTTGCTTTTGAGCGCTTTAAACTTGTTGACAAGCCAGTCTCCCACTTCTTCAAACACTGTCTTGCCCTTAGCTTCCGGAGACTGGGGAGCGCCTGCCTGAGGAACGGCCTGAGGCTGCGGCGTTTCAGGTTTTGCAATATTCGGCTGCGCCGCAGGAGGAGGCTGAGGAGGAACTGCGCCGGCCGCGGTGTTTTGCACCGGAACTGACGCAGCGCCCGCTGCCGCAACTGCGGCGGCTGACGGAGGAACAACCGGAGCTGCGGAATGTTCCGTAACTTCTCCGGCTATAAAATCATTGCACGTTATGCGCGGTATCGCGGCATTGCTTTTTATGTCCTGTCTGTCGAGAGTTTTAACAAGATTTACTATATTGTCAGAAGTTGTAAGCTCTTTTTCCATCACCTTAGAGATAAAAGACGAGAGATCAACGGCCAGCTCTTCGGTTTCGACGCCCTTGAGCAGCCTTCTGAGATCGCGGTACATTTCGATCGCTCTCTCGTAGCGCGTTTCTCTGTCTTTTTCGAGGGATTTTGAAAGAATTTCGCCTATTTCATAAGGAAGGTTAAGGCCGGCCAGCAGTTCCGTATCGAATTTTTGGTTAAGCACCTGAGATTTGATTTCGGAATTTTCGCCGGTATAAAGCTGTTTTCCCGTCAGCATCTCATAAAAAACGACGCCGGTGGAAAATACGTCGGAACGGTGGTCGATATCGGCAATGCCCTTAATCTGCTCCGGCGACATATAAGGGAATTTGCCGGTAACTACTTTTTGCTGCATTCCCTCGTTTATTTCGTCGGCGGTTTTGGCTATTCCGAAATCGCTGAGTTTTACGTTTCCGTCAAAAGATATGAGGATGTTTCCCGGCGAGATGTCGCGGTAAACTATTCCGTAAGGCTTTCCGGTTATGGAGTCTCTGGCAACTCTGTTTGCATAATCTATCGCCTTGAGCATGCTTATGCAGATGAGTACGGAGAGTTCCCACGGAATTTTTATTTTGAGCTCGTTGCATCTTCTTACAAGATCTTCGAGGTCAACGCCCCTGACAAAATCCATCGATATGTAAAACGAGCCGTTGCTGCCTTTCCAAAAATGCTGCACTCTTACTACGTTGTCGTGAATTATATTTTTTGCAATCAGCGCTTCTTTGTAAAACATCTCGACAAACTTGGGCTCCGAATATTCGCTGAGGAGCTCTTTTACGGCGATAAAATTTCTGAGGCTGAAATCGTACGCCTGCCACACGACGCCGAAGCCGCCCTGGCCTATCTTCTTTACAGTCACATACTGGTCGTTAATAAATAAACCTAGATCCAAGCCGCCCGGAGATTTTTTTTCGTCCATTTATTTCTCACCTTTTTTGCATTACATTAATAAATAGTACGTTGCATATTATATATTATTATCCGTTTTACAGCAACTTTATAACAGCAGTTTGGAGTTAAAGCCAGTGTGGAGAGTGAACTCCACACTCCAAACTTCAAACTGTCTTTTCACTTTCTTTATCAGCCTCAACGTATTCCTGCGGCTGAGCAGCCGGCTCTTCAGCGCTTTCCCCGTTGTCAAAAGGCAGCTCCGGTTCCGGAGGATTATCCGTCTGCTGACTCTCTTTGGACATATCGTCTATAAGAGGCAGCTCGCTCAGGTGTGCAAGGCCAAAGTGCCTTAAGAACTCCTGGGAAGTCCCGTAAAGAAGAGGCCTGCCGAGAGCTTCTTTTCTGCCGGTTATTTTTATAAGTTTTCTCTCGAGAAGAGTGTCTATGACGCCGGATGATTCTACCCCTCTGAGCTCGTCAATCTCGCCTCTGGTAATAGGCTGTTTATACGCTATCATAGCCAAAGTCTCAAGCGCCGAAGGAGAAAGTTTTAATACGCTTTTTTCTTTGAGAAGTTTTTTTATCCACGGAGAAAAATTTGTTTTTGTGGCAAAAGTCCAGCCGTTCGCCACAAACCTTATCTCATACGGTTTGTTTGCGCCGTCGTACTCCGCCTTGAGCTCGTTGAGCAGATTTTCTATATTTCCGGCGTCCTGATAGTCGTCTTTTAAAATGTCTTTAAGTTCCTTCAAGCTCAAAGGCCTCTCAGAGACAAAAAGCAGCGCTTCCAAAACTTGTTTTACTTCAGATATTTCCATTTCAAACCTCTTTTTAACGGCAGAGTGGAGAGTGAAGAGTGAGGAGTGAAGATACGGCAACTACTTTAGTTCCTCCGCACCTTGCGCCAGACGCGAAGGCGTCAACTCTTATTGGTTCCTTTTCCCGCAGGGAAAAGGGCAGGGTGAGGGGTTGCCTTTGTTTTATCTTCACTCTTCACTCCTCACTCTTCACTCTGTCTTCTAAGTCGTTTTCAGCAGTCAGCTCTAAATCCGGCGCCGGAACTTCTTCGGCATTGCCGCCGGAATCGTCTTTTTGCGCAAACTCGAACTCTTCTTCTTTTTCCCGTCCGGCTGTATCTGCGTCGTGATAGACTTTGTATATCCTTATCTCGTCAAAAAGTTCGGACTGTTTTGCGGCGATCTGTCTGTTTTTGACGAGTTCCAAAACGGCCATAAAACAAACAATCAGCGCCATTCTGGTTTTCTGCATCTTCAGAATTTCTGTAAAAGATATGTACTGCCTGCCTTCAAGCACATCCAGAATTTCCCTGATTTTTACCTCTATGGGAATTTCTTTGTACATTATCTCTTTGATGCTTTCCGGAAGAGCTTTCAGCGCGTCGCGGAAACTCTCCATGAGATCAAAAAGAGAAGCGTCGAGGACAAAATCTTCTTTGTTTACCACCGGCGCGGGTCTGTAATAGACCTGCGAATTTTCTATCGCTTTGTAAGAGAGCAGCTTTCCTATCTCTTTATATTTCTGGTACTCAAGAAGCCTGTTTTTGAGCTGGTCAAAAGAGTCGTCTTCTCCGTCCTGTGCGCTTTCCGACGGAAGAAGCGTCTTCGCCTTTATCTGCATCAAGGTGGACGCCATCACAAGAA
>WQUP01000150.1 GCA_009782015.1 Endomicrobiia bacterium
GCGTTTCCTGAGAGCCGTTACCGGCATTTTTGTCATTTTTATCATAGTCGCCGCGGAGCAGATATTCAGAAATTTCTTTAAAAAACCCGTCGTTTTCACAAATGACGACATAAAGACGATAGTGAACTCTTCCGATTACGCCTATTCCTTTGACGCTTTAGCCGGAGACAAGAAGTTTTTCGTAAACGCCGATAAAGACGCTTTCATAATGTACGCGGTTTCCGGCGACAGCTGGATAGCGCTCGGGGATCCGGTCGGGAAATTCGGGCAGAGAAGCGAACTGCTGTGGAAATTTAAGGAGCTGACCGACAAGGAGTCGGTAAAGCCCGCGTTTATCGGGATAGACCGGAAAAACATTCAATTTTACGACGATATAGGGCTTGACGTTTTTAACATAGGACAGGAAGCGAAAATCCCTTTGAGAACTTTCGGCGGCGATAAAGAAAGCATGGCGTATTTTGAAGAACTGTCCGGGAGAGTTGAGGCGCAGGGCTTTAAATACTCGGTGGTTATGGCCGAAGAGTTTGAAAGCTATAAAGAGGCCTTTGCCGCAATTAACGGCGAATGGAGGAAAAAATCCGACTACATAAGCAGGAAATTCCTTCCCGGAAGATATAACGCAAATTATATGAAGGATATGGATTTCGGAGTTCTCAAAAAAGACGGAAAAATATGCGCGTTTTCGCCGCTTGCCGCCGCGAGAAGCAGATTTGAAATATCTTCGGGAATCGTGAGGCACTCTGGCTGCGGCGCAGACGTCTTTGAGTATTTGGTGTTTAAAAACGTCATGCATGCAAAAGAAAACGGCTTCAAGTGGTTTGATTTGGGGCTTTCCTATATTCCGTCGGAAGATTCGGACGACGAGGTCATAAAACGCTTTGCCAAAATGTTTATGTTTGCCGAGCATTTCGGCTACAATCTCCCAAAACTCAGGGAGTTCAAAAATAAGTTCCGCCCCGTATGGCACGAAAAGTACGTCGCCGTTCATCCCGACAAATACATAGTGATGTTCCTTAAAAATTTTACGGCGCTGATCTCGCCGGAAAAAGAAGAAAATAAAAGGATGTTTTTCAGAAGGTTCATGATAAAATGAACGCATGGGATATCTTTTACGCCAATGCCGTAAAGAATTCTCTCGTAAAAAACGGAGACAAGATTCTTCTTGCCGTTTCAGGCGGCAAGGATTCCGTATGCATGCTCCATCTTTTTTGGAGGCTTTCAAAAAAAATGGATTTGGAACTTTTAGTCGCAAACTTTGATCACGGACTGAGGGCAGAGTCGGCGAGAGAAACTCTTTTGGTCTCAAAACTCTGCGGGAAGCTCGGGCTTCGCTGCATTTCAAGAAAAATAGCCGCAAAAGAATACTCGCTAAAACATTCGGTTTCGCTTGAGACCGCAGGCCGCATCTTAAGATACGCTAATCTCGAGGATATCGCACATGAGTTTAAGTGCAATAAAATTGCCACGGCGCACAATGCCAACGACAACGCCGAAACCGTGCTTATGTGGCTTTTGCGCGGCAGCGGAAGTTTCGCCGGAATACCGCAAAAAAGGCAAATTACAAATTGGGTTTCTCTAAAAACCCCTGCCCCGCCGTGTCATTCCTGCGAAAGCGGGAATCCGCGTTTGCCGTTGTCGTCTAATAAATTTAAAGACACCATGGATTCCCGCTTTCGCGGGAATGACAAACTAGGGTTTTTAGAGAGACCAAATTACAAATTACAAATTACAAATCAACGGCCTATTGAGATAATACGGCCGCTTCTTCCGGTGAACAGGAAAAAAATAGAAGAATATATAAAGCGGCAGAAACTGCCAAACGGGCAGAGGTTGCCCTTTTGTACGGACAAATCCAACTTTTCGCGCGAGTACACCAGAAACCGCATCAGGCTTGGAATAATTCCTCAGCTTGAAAAGATAAATCCTATGGCCGTAGAGCACATTTTTTCGCTGAGCGAAATACAGGCAAGGGAAGACGCATATTTGGAAGAAATTTCAATCACTTTTGCGAAAAAATGCGCAAAAATCACAAAAAACCGCATTTTGCTTGATTTGACAACGTTTTTACGATATAATGAGGCGGTTCGTTACAGAGTTTTGAAATATCTGTTTCCCGATAAAAAATACGCTGTGCGCATAAATGCCGTAATGGATAAGATTGTGTCCGCGGAAAAATCGGAATACGCGCTTTCGTCGCAGTGGATTTTCAGGATTTCCAAAGGCAAAGCGGTGTTTGAACGGCAGAGAAAATATAAAAAGTAAAATGTAAAAAACTGCATTTATAGCGTCGTCATTGCGGGCTCAGACCCGCAATCTTGTCGTGAACCGCAGATTGCGGATCTGAGTCCGTAATGACAAACGAGAGCCAAATGGCGAATACATTTGAAAAATGTTCCGTGGAAGTTTTACTTTCCGGCGAAGCGATACAGCGTAGAATTTCAGATATAGCCGCTGAAATTTCAAAAGATTTCAAAGATAAAGACGCTCTGATAATAGCCGTGCTCAAGGGAAGTTTTGTTTTCTGCGCGGACCTCATCAGAAAACTTAATCTTAACATTGCGGTAGATTTTATTTCGCTGAGTTCATATTCAGGGACTTCGCCGGACGGTCGCGTGAATGTGATAGCCGGTCTTAAAGAAACCCCCGAAGGCAGAGACGTCATAATAGTTGAAGATATAGTCGATACCGGTCATACTCTCGATTTTTTGCTTAAAGAGCTGTCGCTCAAAAAACCGAAAAGCATAAGCACGTGCGTCCTGCTTGACAAAAAGTGCGCCCGCGTAAAACAAGTCCCCGTGGAGTACGTCTGTTTTGAGGTCGGCAGCGAGTTTGTGGTTGGTTACGGCCTTGATTACAACGGATTTTACAGAGGACTGCCGTATATAGGCATATTAAAAGACAATGATTAATGATAAAAGGTTAATGATAAATTTTGGAGCGGCTTCGCCGCGATATTAAATATGCGCGCAAAGCGCGCTCATTAATTAATCATTCATCATTAACCATTAATAATTGCCGTTAAAGAGAGGATTCATGAAGCAGCAAAAACCCTGGTTTATATTTTTTTGGATAACGCTTTTCATCATAATATTCATGCTGATGAACGCCGCAAGGCAGAAGCAGTCGGAAACAGAACTCGACTATTCCGCGTTTAAACAGCACATAAGGGCCGGCGCCGTGTCAAATGTTGTGGTTTCTCCTACGCTGATAAAAGGGCAGTTCACCGATAGCGACGGCGCGGTTAAAAAGTTTAAAACTGCTCCCATGGACGACCCGAATCTCGTAAAGGATATGGAAGACAATAAAGTCGCGCAGTTTTCCGGCGCGGAAAGAAACGGCTGGCTCGGGCCTCTTATTATGAGCTGGGGGCCGATAATACTTCTCATACTTTTCTGGCTTTGGATAATGCGCGGAATGGCAGGCGGAAGCAAGCAGGCGATGCTGTTTGGAAAATCTAAAGCCAAACTTGCGGGTGAAGGGCAGCCCGTCACTTTTAAGGATGTCGCAGGATGCGGCGAAGCCAAAGAAGAGCTGCAGGAAATCATAGCGTTTTTAAAAGACCCGGCAAAGTTTCAAAAGCTCGGCGGAAAAATACCTAAAGGCGTTTTGCTTGTCGGTTCTCCGGGAACCGGAAAAACTCTGCTTGCAAAGGCAGTCGCCGGAGAAGCCGGCGTGCCGTTTTTCTCTTCGAGCGGCTCAGAGTTTGTAGAGATGTTTGTCGGCGTCGGAGCTTCGAGGGTCAGGGATTTGTTTGACCAGGGCAGAAAATCGGCCCCGTGCCTTTTGTTTATAGACGAAATAGACGCCGTAGGCAGACAGAGATTTGCAGGTCTTGGCGGAGGCCATGACGAAAGAGAGCAGACGCTAAACCAGCTTCTCGTCGAGATGGACGGCTTTAATACTAAAGAAGGCCTGATTCTCATAGCGGCTACAAACAGGCCTGACGTGCTCGACCCTGCTTTGCTGCGTCCCGGAAGATTTGACAGACAGGTGATAGTGCCGATGCCCGAGCTTCAGGACAGAGAGCAGATTTTGGCCGTGCACGCCAGAAAAGTAAAGCTTGATAAAACCGTTGACCTTAAAGTCGTGGCAAGAAGAACTCCGGGTTTTGCCGGAGCGGATCTTGCAAACGTTATCAACGAAGCGGCGTTGCTTGCTGCAAGACGCAACCAGGAAGCCGTAAATATGAAAAATCTCGAAGAGGCTATAGACAGAGTTTACTCAGGCCCCGAGAGAAAGTCTATGATAAGGAGCAAGGAAGATCTCAAAAAAACCGCCTATCACGAGGCCGGCCACGCTCTTGTGGCAAAGCTTCTTCCGGGAACCGACCCCGTGCACAAAGTTACGATAATTCCCAGAGGCGCTTCGCTCGGACACACGCTTCAGGTGCCTGAAAGCGACAAATATTTATTC
>WQUP01000151.1 GCA_009782015.1 Endomicrobiia bacterium
CGCATACGTTGCATCCAGTTCCGCAGATCAGGCGGACGGTTCGTTTTATCCCTCTTTAATGCTGGCGGGAGTAAACGCTTCGCAAAGTAAAATGGACGGTTATTCCGACTGGTCTTCAACTTTGATATGCGAAGACTCGTCGGACAGCGCAAAATGGATGAAAACGACTATAGGCAAAGGTTTTATTTTCACATACAACTATTTCTCGCAGGGCGTAACGCCTTCGTTTACCATCAGTCAGTACACTTCCAAAAATTTAAGTTTTTATAACTCTTCGGGAACTGCGGTAGCTATCCCCGGAAACCTCCAAGACGACAGGATAATGATTAAAGCGGTTACGGCCGACAGGGTTTGCTACATAGGAGTATATGCTCCGGATAACGCAACAACTTTCCATACCGAGCCGAATTTCGGCACTACATATATGCAGGTGCTGTTTTCGTCAAACGTTACGGCCGACAGCGGCAGATACTTGTCGGTAGCGCTGCTTGCCTCGTATAATATCAGCGACGACAATCCTTCCGAAGCTCTGGGCATTTTTAACACTTACTATAATTACGCGTACAATTTTATTACGGACACCAAGGTCTCGTATTCTTTTGACGGTTCAAAAGTCAGGACTGATTTTAATTTTACGCTGACGCCGAAAAGAGCGGGTTTTGCTTCGGGCACGGTTGTTGCGTTATTTCCGCACCAGTGGAAAAATATTGCCCCGGGAACGCCGCCTTTCGAGCATCAGAGTTTCAAAAATCTTCGCGGCACAATGCAGGTTTTAAAAGGGATAACGTCTTTCTCTACCGAAAATTATTTTCACGGCGTTTTGCCAAACCTCACTTACGAAATTCCCGACAACCTTAAGAGCACGCTTCAAACTTACTTAAATACCGATAAAAATTTTACCGCCGTAGGCATTAATCCCGTCACCGGCGCGCCGGACACATATTACAGCGGCAAAGCCGTTGCAAAAGCCGCAAACCTTATACCGATATTTCACCAGTTCGGCGATTTGGCAAGCCGCAACGCGATGATTGAGAGATTAAAAACGCAGTTGACTTTGTGGTACGGCGGGCAGAGTTCAAAATATTTCGGGTATGACAGTATATGGGGCGGCATAATAGGTGTGCCTGCGGCTTTCAACTCAAACAACTATAACGACCATCATTTCCACTACGGCTATTTCATTTACGCTTCGGCGATACTTGCGCTTTTTGACCCGGATTTTGCAACCTCTTCGCAATATAAGGGAATGGTTGACCTGCTTGTGCAAGACATATACTGCGACGACAGAAACAGCGCCTATTTTCCGTATTTAAGAAACTTTGACGTTTACGAAGGGCATTCGTGGGCAAACGGAGCCGGCGGAGCCGACGACAGCGGAATAGACCAGGAATCTTCTTCCGAAGCCATGAACGCGTGGGCAGGCATATATTTGTGGGGCGTCGTAACCGGCAATCAGAAAATGCAGGCTTTGGGCGCGTACGGATACACGACGGAATATGAAGCGGTAAAAGATTATTATTTTGACACAACAGGGGAGATATTCGGCTGGACGAATTACGCACATAAATCCGCAGGCATTTTGCGGGATAACCGTATCGAGTATAAAGTATTCTGGGAACCTCCGTATGTGCCGACAAATCCGGTTGCTACGCCTCAGGAGAGAAAAGGAATACAGATACTCCCGCTGACGCCGTCAATGCTATATCTCGGTTACGATACAGCGTACGCCGGGAATTTTTATAACGAGCTGCTGTCCGAGCCGACTACAAATGCGAATATGTGGAAAGATATATGGCTGCGCTTTAAAGCCTTGTTTGACGCCGCTGGCGCGCTGGCGGATTTTGCCGCAGGCGGTTTCAGCGCGGAAGATGGAAGCACGCTGTCTTATTCGTACCAGTTTATAAATTTCTTTAACGCCGCAGGAAAGGTTGACATTTCTTACCGCGCCGACAGCCTCTGTTACGGCGTTTTCAAAAATAGCGGCGGAGTAAATACGTTTATCGGTTTCAACAACTCGCCGTCATCTTATAAGACTATAACCTTTTCAGGCCCCGGCGGGACTGCCGGTTCGATGCTTGTTCCGCCGCTTACTTATGCGTCTGCAAAGACCGGAAATTTTACCGCGCTGAAATACGACTCGCTTTACGCTATGTACTCCACAAGCACATGGTACGCCTTGGCGCTCGCGCCGTATCAGGCCGCGGCTTATATCGAGCCCGCGTCGTCCGTTTTGCAGAGCAACGCTCTTTTTCAGTATCTGGCTCCGGTATTTAAGGTAAACAATATAAATTCCGCGACAACGCTTTATGTGCAGGCTTCAAACATCGCCGTGCCTGCGGGATTTGACATAAATAAAGCCAAGGTTTTATATTATGACGCGGCTTCGCAGCTGCCCGACGGCATCAATATTCCTTCGCAGTCAATCGTTTCTTCGGCGCAGACGGGAAATACGGCAAGCATTTTAGTAAAATCCGAGATAACAAAATCAGGCATAATGCTGCTTGCAATCTATAACGGAACAACGGTCAGCGGAAGAGTTTTGCTGAACGGCAAGCCTATAGACAATGTCAAAATAGACGTATATGACGAAATTGCGGGAAGCACGCAGACGGTAGTAACTTCCGGCGGCGGAATATATACGGCTCCGCTTATCTATGCAAGAACTTACACTGTAACCCCGCGCTCTCCGGAATTCACTTTTACTCCGCAGTTTAGAACGCTGAGCAGCGTTTCCGCTCCGATAACAAACTCGGACTTTCAGGCAAGCATTCCGCTTGAAAGAGGCGTCATAGTTTTTCCAAATCCCTACAAACCGTCAAGGCAAGGCGGTTTCGGGATAAGTTTTTCGGGACTCAGAGCCGGCGCGCAGATAAGAATATTCAACATAGCCGGAGAAAAGATTTTTGACGCAAGCGTCCGGTCAGACGGCGTTTATAACTGGAACGCCTGCAATAATTCCGGCAATAAAGTTGCCTCCGGCGTTTACATTTACTACATAGATTCCGGCGGCTCGGCATACAAAGGCAAAATAGCGATAGAACGGTAACGGCAACGATTGAGACAATGGTAAATGTCGGAGTTCGGGGACAATGTCCCCGAACCTATTATTAGGTTTCTGGGATAAAATCCCCGAAACACATCAATTAATCATTAACCATTTATCATTAATCATTGCCGTTAAAAATGGGAGGCTTGAAATGGCAAAAAGCGTTAAATGTTTCGCGGCGCTGTTATTTTTATGTATCTTTTCAGGGCTTTCTCATTCCGTAGAGGATCAGGTGTCGAATTTTACGGAACTCAAAACCTCGGTTGAAGTGAATATGCCTGACAGCATACTGATTACAGTTCCTGACATGTCTCTTACGGATATGATCAACGCGTCAAACGCTGCCTTTCCCACTCTGATTCATTCCGACGTATCTTCCGTTCTCACCGGCGCGGCCCCTTCAATATTTATGATAACCGGCGCAGAGTACGATTTCAGCGGCATCAGCTTTGCAGATTCTGTTGACTCTGCTCTTTTCACTCTCGAAAGCGGCGCAACGCTCAGGTTTTTGGATCAGGCAAATTTTTCCAATAACACTTCGACGAACTCCGTAATTTTAATAAACGGTTCTTCATTTTATGCCGACGCAGGCGCGGACTTTTCTTCAAATTCTAATTCGGATTACTCTGCCGGCGGCGTGCTCAATTTTAATTCAGGCTCGGCATTTTTCTCGGGGAACGCGGCGTTTTCCGGAAATTCGGCGTCTGCCGGAAACGGCGGCGCGATATACGCTTCAAACGCAAGCGCGCTGAATTTTGAAGACGCTTCCTTTACTAGCAACAACGCATATTTGTCCGGCGGCGCGTTATATCTTGACAGCGGCAGTTCGGTTTATTTTTCAGGCTCGGCAGAATTTTTTAACAATACGTCTTATGCCGGAAACGGCGGAGCAATGGCGCTCTACGATTCTGCGGCAACTTTTGACGGCTCAACTGTTTTTCAAGGAAATAAAGCGGGTGCGGACGGTTTTTTCTGTTTGGGCGGCGCGCTTTACATGAAAAACGGCTCGGCCGTTTTTTCCGATAAGTTCGTAACGGTGTTTGAATCAAACGAGGCCGACGCTTCAGCTTATGCAAGCGGAGGCGGTTTTGCCGCGGAAACCGATTTCGGCGCAACGCAAAATATAACTTTCTGCGATACGGTTTTTTCTCAAAATAAAGCGTGGGTCGGCGGCGGTTTTTACGTCATGGGAGATTTTTCCGATAACAGCGCCTCAAACATAACGTTTAACGGCGCCGCGACGTTCGATTCAAACAGCGCGTCAGGCTCCGGCGGCGGCTTTTATGCCGGCGCCGCAACTTTAGCTTTTAACGGCGAGGCGTCATTTGACGCCAATATTTCGCAAAGCGGCGGCGGGGGATTTAGCGCGGTAATGAGCAATGTGTCGTTTAATGACGGCGTTTTATTTACTTCAAATACCGCGCAGTACGGCGGAGCCGCCAATATAACGGCCTCCGGCGTTTTATTTGGCGGAAGCGCAGTTTTCTCAAATAATATTGCCGACGGCGTAAGCGATGCGTCAACGATAAACGGCGGCGGCGCGTTATATCTGTCGTATTCAACGGTAACTTTTTCAACCGGCGTTTATTTTAACGCAAATAAAGCCGATAACGGCGGCGCAATACTCGGCTATAGCGGAGACTTGGCCGGCGGTAACGGGCTGACGGTAACCTTTAACGGCGGCGCGCATTTTAACAATAACGAGGCATCCGATAAAGGCGGCGCGCTCTATGCTTACGCGACCGGCGAGGAAGCCGCGCAGACGCAGTTCAACTTTTCCAATGCCGAGTTTACCGGCAATAAAGCCGGCAATGCCGGCGGCGCGATTTACGCAATCGGATACAGTACCGATTCGTTTACAAACTTTGTGGAAATAAATATTAACACGGCCGCCAACGGCGGCGGAGACAACAAAACTATATTTCAAGGAAATACTGCCAAGGGCAGTCAGAGCAGCGCTTTTTATCTTGACGCTTTCACCACCATGACATTTGTCACCGGAGCCGGAGCTTGCGTGGAGATGTACGACTCCATGGCAAGCGCGGACAACTCTTATGTGCTTGTAAAAGGCGCAGGAGATTTTAATATGTACGCAGACTCAAACCTGAATGAGCTGCTTATAAGCGGCGGAAATTTTAATTTAAAAAACGGCTCGTTTTTACATGCCGGAACTTTTACCGCCGACAGTCTTTCGACTGTTAATTTGAGAGGAAATGGCGCAAACGGAATTTCGGCGGACGTTTTTGATTTTGACGGTCTGCTTAAAATAGACGCAAGCCCGGCGGGAAACATAACGGCCAATACCGCGGTTTTGGGCTCGAGCAGCGGCCTCGACGTTATGACCGACGTTACGGCGGATAAAAATTACAGGCAGAGAATTTATAAAATTTTAGGTTACGGGAGTTTGTCCGGGATATTCTCACAGATAACTTTAAACGACGGGCTTTCTTTGGATGATCTGGCTGATACGTACTTTTGCAATTACGGCGACAACGGCTGGATAACTCTGACGCTCAACGGGCTTGATAAGAGTACGAATTTTTCAGGGCTCAGCGGAAAATCTTTCAACCAGACGCAAAGCGCGCGTGCGCTTGACACGCTGTCTTCGATAATTGATATAAACGGCGATTTGGGCTCGATGATAACCCTGCTGGACTCTGTCGGAACCGGCTCTGCCGCGCAGAGAAACGGACTGACGGCCGTGTCCGGCTACTTCATAGCAAACGTTATAAGAAGCGCCGCCATGCAGGGCGGCAGCAATGAAATTTACGACAGGATAAAGTATCAGACGCAGGACGCTAAAAATTCCGACGGCGCATGGGTGCAGGCAAGAGGACAGTACACGTCAATAGCGTCGGATGATAACTCTCCGGGACGCTACACCGCCTCGGGCGCCGGAGTTCTTGCGGGCTACGACAGGATGTTTGAGGCAAGGGAAATGATGGGCGGGCTTTTCATGAAATATAACAGCCAGAGCATAGATCAGGTGAAAAACGACGCAACTATTAAAAGTTTCGGCGCGGGCTTTTACGGAGGCCTTATAAAAGAGCAGTGGGAAATCAAAGCCATGCTCTCCGTGGAGTACGGCAGTTTCGACACGTCAAGGTACATAGATTTTGCGGGAAGAAGAGCCTTTGCCGGCTTCGACGGTTTTACTATAGGATTGGATGCGGAAGGAGCGTATATAACTTATATCACTGATACAATTTACCTGAGGCCTTTTGCGGGGCTTGAATTTAACAACACAAGCCATGCCGGCTTTAAAGAAAGCGGCGCCGGAGATCTTTCGCTTGACGTCAAAGGCGGAAATTACTCGAGAAGTTTAGGCAGGCTCGGCATTAATGTAGCAAGCGACATCGGGGTGAAATTGGAGTGGTATGCCGGCATAAACGGCAGCTGCATTATCGGCGGATCCGAGCCTCAGATAGATTCTGTTTTCGGCGCAACTGACGTAACTTTTTCAAGCAAAGGCGCAAAAGAGGGCGTAATTATATTCGGGCTCTCCGGCGGCGCAGCGTACAAATTTCTCGAAAACATGAAAGCCTTTGCAAACGCAAGCTTTCGCGTTTCAAGCAGCAACACCGGCTTATACGGAAATATCGGAGTGAGATATATGTTTCTCGGCAAATGACCTGTTTTGTCTGTCATCCTGAGGAGACAAAGTCTCAGAAGGATCCAGAGAATAGAACCGGAATGTCTAGATTCTTCAGCGGCGGAAACAATGTTTCGCCGCTTCAGAATGACAACAAAACCGTGTCCGTCATCCTGAAAAAGCGAAGCTTTTGAAGGATCCAGAGAATAGAATTGGAATGTCTAGATTCTTCAGCGGCATTGCCGCTTCAGAATGACAACAGAGTGTGCGGCCGTCATCCTGAAAAAGCGAAGCTTCTGAAGGATCTAGATAGTGAAGCTAAAGCCGGAATGTCTGGATGTTTCAAGGGCTGCACCCTTTCAACATGACGGCTAAAAGAATGTTGATATCAAAAAGAGCGCCGCAATGTTATTTTGATTGTCATCCTGAGGAGACAAAGTCTCCGAAGGATCCAGAGAATAGAATCGGAATGTCTAGATTTTTCAGCGGCGGAAACAATGTTTCGCCGCTTCAGAATGACAAATAGGAAGGTACGTAATATGGAACAACTCGGAAATTTTCCTTTTTTTGCAAGTTTTTTTGCCGGCATCTTGACTTTTATAAGCCCGTGCGTTCTTCCGCTTATACCGGCATTTCTCTCTTTTATCACCGGCGCGTCGCTTAACGATCTCAAAGAGTCGAAAGCGTCTGTCCGGCAGACTTTTTTGAAAACTCTGGTATTTGTATCGGGTTTTAGCGCGGTTTTCATAATTTTAGGAATGTCTGCAAGCTGGCTCGGAGGGCTTGTCGGCTCCCATAAAGACGTTTTAAGCTATATCGGCGGAGCCGCCGTGATAATTTTCGGGCTTCATCTTATCGGCGTGTTCCGCATAGGTTTTCTGGACAGGCAGGCATCGGCAAACGGAAAACTCTCTTCGGCTGCCGGCTGGTTCGGCACTTTTCTTGTCGGCGCTGCTTTTGCTCTGGGTTGGACGCCGTGCGTAGGCCCGATACTTTCTTCGATACTCCTTTTGGCATCCACGCAGGGCAGCGTTATGACGGGCTTTTGGCTTCTTGTCTTTTACTCGGCCGGCATCGCCGTGCCATTTCTTTTGGCGTCGCTGTTTATCAACTGGTTTTTGAAAGCTTTCAATTCCATAAAAAAATATTACGGCCTGATAGAAAAAATATCCGGCATTTTTCTCATTGCCGTAGGCATACTGATAATAACGGGCGGAATGGAAAAGATGACGATATTCGCGATGAAAATCTTTGGCTAATACAATAAAAAGAGTGAAGAGTGGGGAGTGAGGAGTGGAGATACTGCAACAGCATCGTCTTTGTCGTATCTTCACTCTACACTCTTCAATCTTCACTCTGCCGTTGAAAGGGGGGCTTTATGTTCGGACTAGGTTATCAGGAAATTTTAGTGCTTCTTATCGTGGCGTTTATTCTTTTCGGCGCAAAAAGGCTGCCGGATATAGCGAAATCGCTCGGAAAATCCGTGAAGGAATTTAAAAAAGGCATGGATCCCAACAGTAAAGACGAAGAAGAAAAACTTGAACAATCCGGCGAAAAAGAAAAAGACGGGAAGCCCGTCCAAAAATGAAGATGAACGTCACGGAACATCTTGACGAGCTCCGCAGCCGGCTAATACGCAGCGCGGTTTATATCTTAGCCGCTTCGGCGGTCGCGCTTTATTTTGCCAACGACATATTATATGTATTAAAGCTTCCATCAAAAGGGCTCATAGAAGGGTTTCTGGTTTTAAAGCCCGTCGAATCCATAGGCATATACATGAAGACGGCTATTTTTTCAGGCTTAGCAGCGGCCGCTCTTCCGGTTTTTTGGGAGTTTTTTTCTTTTGTAAAACCGGCGATCAGCGAAGGCGGCAGCGCCGCCGGCGATTCGTCCGAACAAAATTTATCCGTACTCAAATGGGTTGCAATTGCGTTTACTCTTTTTGTTTCCGGCGTCGTTTTTATATATTTTATCGTGCTTCGCCCGGCAATTTCTTTTTTGATGTCTCTTTCTCAAGGGCTTACGGGAACCGCTCCGCAGATCACGCTCACCTCTTACATTTCTTTCGTGTGCGCGATGCTTTTTTGCGGCGGGATGATTTTTCAAATTCCGCTGATATCTTTCATACTTACTAAAATTGGCGTGATAACTCCGAAACTGATGTCGTCGAAAAGAAAAGAAGCTTATTTTGCGCTTTGCGTTTTTGCGGCGGTGGTTACTCCCACGACGGACGCGTTCAGCATGGCGCTTTTTGTTGCGCCTATGATAGTTCTTTACGAGGTCGGCATATTGTTTTCAAAAACGGTGTATAAAAAAAAGGTTTTTCCGGGAGGGGAAGTTTATGAAAGCAAGTAAATTTGACGCAGCCCTTAATAAAGCGAAAGAAATTTTGTCGCGCGACATTTCAAGAAAAAGTTTTTTGAAGATTTTGGCGGCGGGCGGCGCGTTTCTGGCGTTCTCTTCGACTGCCGCGAAAAGAGCTTTTGCCCAGAACGCAAAGCCGGTCGATCCGAGAAAAAGGAGAAGCGTAACGACGGATTTTGATCTGACGGCCGTAACCGGCGACGACATAGAAGCCATAACGAGAAAAAGCGTCGGGCTTCTCGGCGGCATGGACAGGTTTGTCAAAAAAGGCGACGTTGTCGTGGTTAAACCCAACATCGGCTGGAACAGGACGCCGGAGTACGCCGCAAACACCAATCCCGCAGTGGTCGCAGCCGTCATAAAAATGTGTTTTGAAAGCGGCGCCAAAACCGTAAAAGTTTTCGACAATACCTGCAACGATCAAAAACTCTGCTATCAAAATTCAGGCATAATGAAAGCCGCAAAAGACGCCGGCGCAACGGTGTTCTATATGGACGACTGGAAGTACGCTCCCGCGAGGTTTTCAAATCCCAAAGCCCTTATGAACGAGTGGCTGTTTTTTAAAGACGCCGTGGATGCCGACGTATTTATAAACGTGCCCATAGCAAAGACGCACGGGCTTGGCACGCTGACGCTTTCTCTCAAAAACATGATGGGCGTTACGGGCGGAAACAGATCCCAGATACACTGGGACATGGATAAAAAGCTTGCCGAAATATACGATTTTGTAAAACCGGATTTAAATATAATCGACGCCTATAACATACTTACGGCTCACGGCCCGCGCGGCGGCGATCTTGCCGATGTGGCTAAAAAACGGACCGTCATCGCTTCCGCAGATCCGGTGCTCGCCGACAGCTTTGCCTCAAAAACGCTGTTTAACATAGACGCGGCGACAATCCCGCACATAAAAATAGCTGCCGATCGAGGACTAGGCAATATTAACATTGCGAAAGCGAACATAAAGCAAGTGAAAATATAACGGCGATGCAGGGATGCGGAGATGCGGTGTAACAGCGAAACGGAATTGTCACGGACAAGAAGGAACGAAGTTTCATGACGAAGTGGTTGCCGTTGACGTCATTGCGAGACGCTGAAAGCGTCGCGGCAATCTAGGCAATAAAGCTGCCGTTTCTGAGATCCTTCGGCTTTCCGGATTGCTTTGTCAAAGGATAAACCTTTTCCTCGCAATAACAGCAAAAAGGATTTTCGATGAATAAACTCAGAGCAGCCAGAGTTGCCGTTCAAATCGCGGCATTCGCATTCATCGCGGTTTCATTTTTTCTGCTCAGTTTTCCGTTTAAGTTTGCAAACGCTAAAAGCTTTTTTCTTTCTTCGCCTTCGCTTGTCGCTTTGGCGGCGGTCGCGGGGCAGCATATTATAGCGGCGTTTTTAATAGCGTTAGTTTTTGTCGCGCTTGCTTTACTTTTCGGAAGAGTTTTCTGCGGTTGGCTGTGCCCGTTCGGCGCGGTAATGGACTTATTCGCCTTTGCAGCCGGTCCGTTTAGAAAATGGGGCGAAGCCCCGCCGGGAAAATGGCTTTTAAGCAAATACGTTCTGCTTCTCGTATTTTTTATTTTGGCGGTCTTGGGTTTTCAGTTTGTGTGGGTCTTTGAGCCGGTGACGGTTTTCTCAAGGTTTTTTTATCTTTCATTTTTCCCTTTCCTAAACTCCGCAACCGACAAATTTTTTCAATACCTTATAATGAACCACAATCTCGGCGAAGGCCTGTACTACGCCTTGCGCGACAATCTCTTTGACGCGCGCCGGATATCTTTCGGCTATTCGCTGTCATTTTTTTTGTTCTTTTTGATTCCTGTGTTAATGGTGTTATGCAAAAGGCGTTTCTGGTGCAGATACATATGCCCGCTCGGCGCATCTCTCGGGCTGCTTTCCGTTAAACCTGCATTTCCGCTCAAACTTACAAAATGCAAAACCGCCTGCGGAAGATGCCAAAACATGTGCCGCGCCAACGCCATAAGGCGCGACGGCACATATATTTCAAGCGAGTGCGTTATGTGCATGGAGTGCGCCGGCCTGCAATGCAGGCAGAGTGAAGAGTGTGGAGTGAAGAGTGAAGATAAAGCCAACGGCTCTGCCGTTAGCAGTTGCCGTATCTCCACTCCTCACTCTTCACTCTCCACTCTGTCGTCTAAAGGCATCACAAGAAAACAATTTTTATACTGGGGCGGCGGAACGCTCGCCGCAATATATGCGCTTGGCAGGAAAAAACTCTTCGCTTCATCCAACAACTCCGCAGCTTCAGTCATCCGTCCGCCAGGAG
>WQUP01000152.1 GCA_009782015.1 Endomicrobiia bacterium
TATTTCTCCGGGAAGCATGTTCGTAATAATCATGGGAATAAGAAAAGGACTTACCCTTTTGGGCCCTTTTTCAAGCAAAGTCTTTTCTTCTTCTTCGATTACGTCAAGCCCGCCCATGCCGGTTCCGGTGATCACGCCGATTCTCGACATGGTCTCTTTTGAAAGATCAAGCCCGGAATCTTCTACGGCAAGCTTTGCCGCGGCCATTCCCATCTGCGTAAATCTCGCCATTCTTCTTGCTTTTTTCTTATCGATGTATTGTTCCGGATTAAAATCTTTAATGTATCCGGAAATTTTAGTCGGAAAGGCGCTGATATCAAAATGCTCTATAGGCGAAATGCCGGATTTACCCGCTTTAAGAGCGGCGGTAAATTCAGAGTTTCCGGTTCCTATAGGCGTAATAACGCCTATGCCGGTTATCACTATTCTTTTTTTCATTTTTAAGCCCGTTTATATAATAGAGTGAAGATTGAGGAGTGGAGAGTGAAGATACTGCAAAGACAACGGCCATATATACGAGAAAACTGCCGTATCTTCACTCCTCACTCTCCACTCTTCACTCTGTCGTTATTTTGCGGCGTGCGCTTTAATGTAATCTACTGCGCCTCCGACGGTCTGAATCTTTTCAGCTTCTTCGTCGGGAATTTCGATGCCGAACTCTTCTTCAAAAGCCATTACGAGTTCAACGGTGTCCAAGGAATCCGCGCCCAAATCGTTTACAAACGACGCGCCTGTAACTACCTCTGCCGGATCAACGCCCAACTGCTCAACTATAATTTCTTTTACCCTAGCTTCCGTGTCTGCCATTTTACTGCCTCCCTTTTTTTGTTTGACTGCCTTTTTATTGTGATTGTACTGCTTAATGCCAAATATAATTTACTGCTGATTCTTTTAACAGAATTAATAATTAACAATTAATAGTTAATAATTTCGGAGCGGCTTCGGGACATTGTCCCTTCGCCGCGATATTTAACGTAGTTAACTATTAATTATTAACTATTCACTATTACCTGCCGTTACATGTACATTCCGCCGTTTACCGACAGAACATGCCCCGTTATATATGAAGAATCGTCGCTTGCAAAAAACAGCGCGGCTTTTGCCACGTCCGACGGTTCGCCTAGCCTTGTAAGAGGTATCTGTTCCGACAAAGCTTTTTTCGCCTCTTCGCTTAAAGCGTCGGTCATTGCGGTGCGGATAAATCCCGGAGCGATCGCGTTCACCAAAATATTTCTTGAGGCAAACTCTCTTGCGCAGGTCTTTGTCATCGCTATTACTCCGCCCTTAGAAGCCGAGTAATTTATCTGTCCCGCATTTCCCATCTGCCCTACTACCGAAGCTATGTTGATTATTCTGCCTTCTCTCTGTTTGAGCATCGGTTTGCTTGCGGCTTTTATGCAGTTGAACACGCCTTTTAAGTTGACGGCTATGACCGCATCCCACTCGTTTTCCGACATTCTCAGGACGAGATTGTCCTTAGTTATTCCGGCATTGTTCACTAGTATATCTATTTTGGAAAATTTGTCAAGCGAGCCCTTTATAAGATTTTCGCACTCTTCGAGTTTTGCCACGTTTCCGGCGACAGCAATTGTTTCAACGCCGTATTTTGCTTTAATTTCATCCGCCGTTTTCTGAGAAAGTTCTGCGTTTATGTCGGATATGACAAGATTTGCGCCTTCGGCCGCGAAAGTTTCCGCAATGGCTTTGCCAATCCCTTGAGCCGAACCGGTTATGACTGCTATTTTTCCTTTAAGTCTCATTTTTTCCCCTTTTAACTACAGAGTGGAGAGTGAGGAGTGAAGAGTGGAGATACGACAACAACTTCTGGATTGCTTCGTTGTCAAATTAAGGATAGGGCGCTCACATCTCGCGCCCGCGGCAAACTTGTCCTCGTTATTCCTCGGACTGCCGTCCTCGCAATGACGACAAAAAGATTTTGTCGTATCTTCACTCCTCACTCTCCACTCTTCACTCTGCCGTTCTAATTGCTTCTATAGTTTTTTCCAGCGATGCGCTGTCTTCAACATTTAATGCTTTCTTTGATTTGTCAATTCTTCTTAACAGTCCGCTTAAAACTTTTCCGGGGCCGACTTCTATGAACTGGCTTGCTCCCGATGAAATCATATTCTGCACGCTTTCGTCCCACTTTACCGCGCTTTTTATTTGTTTTACAAGCTTTTCTTTAACAATTGCAGAGTCTTTTGTCAAGGCTGCGTCGCAGTTAGTATACACGCCGAACTTTGGCGCCGAGAACTCGTACTTTTTGAACTCTTCGGCCATCATATCAGCCGCTGAAGACATAAGAGAAGAATGGAACGGGCCGGATACGTTTAATATCACGCATTTCATCGCGCCTGCCGCGGTCGCAAGCTCTACGGCTTTATTGACTGCCGCAACCGTTCCTGCAATGACGATTTGTCCCGGAGAGTTAAAATTTACGGCTTCGCACACTCCTTGAGACAAGGTCTCGGCTGAAGCCTTTTTACAAATATCTTCTACGGAAGCTTTTTCCATTCCCATTATCGCCGCCATTGCGCCCGGGTTGGAGTCAGAAGCTTTTTGTATGAACTCGCCTCTTGCTTTTACCATAGATAAGCCGTCTTTAAAGCTGAAAAATCCGGCAGAGCAGAGAGCAGAGTATTCGCCAAGCGAATGTCCTGCCGCGGTAAATTCATATTTTGACATGTCTATATTTGACTTCAAAACTTCAAAAGCAGCCATGCTGACCGTAAAAATCGCGGGCTGCGTATATTTCGTCATTTTCAAAGTCTCTTCCGGACCTTCAAAAATGATCTTTTTGAGCTCGTCTCCGGCCAAATCTATTATTTCTTTCGCTTCGGGATACTTTTCATACAGATCTTTCCCCATGCCGACGGTTTGAGAGCCCTGGCCGGGAAACAGTAATGCTAGTTTCATAAAAATCCTTTATTTATAGAGTGAAGAGTGGAGAGTGAGGAGTGTAGATACTGCAACTGCTCTGGATTGCTTCGGCTGCTCCGCAGCCTCGCAATGACGACAAAAAAAGTCTTTGCCGTATCTTCACTCTCCACTTTTCACTCTTCACTCTGTCTTTTAAATTCGTATAACAGCAGCGCCCCATGTAAAACCGCCGCCGAAAGCTACGAGTTCGACCAAGTCGCCTTTTTGAATCCTTCCGCTTTTTATTGCTTCGTCAAGAGCCGTTATAGTCGTGGCAGAAGAGATATTTCCGGTTTTGTGAATGTTTACGAAAACGCTGTCCATGGAAATATCGATTTTTTTTGCCACGGCTTCTATAATCCTCATATTTGCCTGATGCGGTATATACAGCTTCACATCTGAGACTTTTTTTCCGGCAAGCTCAAGCGCCTTTTGCGCGGCAAGAGCCATTTTCGGAACCGCTGCCTTAAAAACTTCTTTTCCTTCCATTCTTATAGTGTGCATGCCCGCCGCAACGCTTTCCGCGGTTGTCGGACAAAGCGATCCGCCGCCGCGCATATAGAGCAAATCTGCGTACGAACCGTCGGCGCCGAGATATACGGATAAAACATCGTCATTGGTTTCCGATGCCGACAATACCATGGCTCCGGCTCCGTCGCCGAATAAAACACACGTGTTTCTGTCTTTCCAGTCGGTGATTTTCGAAAGAGTTTCCGTGCCGACCAAAAGGATATTTTTGTATATTCCCGACTCTATAAAACCTTTTGCCGTAGCAATCCCGTATATAAATCCGCTGCAGGCCGCCGCTAAATCAAAAGCCGCGGCATTGTTTGCGCCGAGCTTTACCTGAAGCATGCATGCCGTTGAAGGAAAAAACATATCGGGCGTTATCGTGGCGACTAAAATCAAATCTATTTTGTCCGCGGTCAAGTTTGCCGCTTTAAGCGCTTCTTCGGAAGCTTTCAGAGCCAGATCGGAAGCCGCCTCGTCGTTTTGCGCGATATGCCTTTCGCGTATGCCGGTCCTGGTGGTTATCCATTCGTCTGAAGTCTCGACCATCTTTTCCAAATCGGCATTGGTGAGAACTTTTTTCGGAAAATACGAGCCTGTGCCTAAAATCTTTACGCCTATTTTTTTATTCATTTTTTTACCGTATAAAGCGCCGCGTTAAAATGCGTACTTCGCAACAGCTTCCTTTATTTCGTTTGTCATATCGTGTTCCGCTGCCCTTGCCCCTGCAAGAACGGCGTTTTTTACGGCTTTGCCGTCAGACCTGCCGTGGCCTATTATGCACACGCCGTCAACTCCCAGAAGAGGAGCGCCGCCGGCTTCGCTGTAATCGACTTTCTTTCTCAAATCTTTCAGGGCAAGCCACAAAAAAGGCAGAGACGCCCATGCTATAGGATGCTTTTTAAGCCCTTGTTTTACGAGCTTCAGTAT
>WQUP01000153.1 GCA_009782015.1 Endomicrobiia bacterium
GCCAGCGCGAGAGATACTGAACTTGAAGGCATTACTTCCGACGATTTACATAAGCGAAGCTTGAATTTGCTTGAGCGCGCTTTGGATGGAGAAAAGATTTACAGCGCGGACAATATGGCGGCAGTGGAAGCTATAGAAGATTATGACCGCAATATTGACGCAATAGACGAGATGTTTGGCGGGAATTTTGACGAGGCGCAGCGCGTGCTTGAAGCTATTGACACGCTGGCTGATAAAAATTTTGGCGTTGTGAGTATGGACGCGCTTGAAAGGCTGCGCGATTTGGCGGCGCGGGTTGCCGAGCAAAATGAAAAGCTTAGCAAAGGCGAAAAGATTGAAAATATAGAAAGAGAAATTGTTAAAGAAAGAGAAATTATCAGGCAAAAAAAGATGAACGTTGAAGCTCTTGAGAAGAAAACCCAAGCGTTTAACGAGGAAGCCGAACGCCGCTATAAGCTTGTCGGCGAGAGAATTAATATTAAAAAGGCAAGGGAAGCTATTGCAAAGGCCAATAAGCAAATAGAGGAAGATAAGCAGTATATAAAAGATTATACGGCGCGCCTTGAGCAAAAAGAAAAAGCGCTTGCGCAAGATAAAAAACTGTACGGCGACATAAAAGAAGCAATAGACCGGCTTGCCGAAAGAAACAAAGATTTAGGAAAACGCATAAACAAAAAAGATATTGACGACGCAATAAAACAGCGCGACAGGGAGAAACTGCTTGCGGCCGTAAACGACGCTATGGCGGAAGTGGAGAATTACTTAGAAGGAACGCCTGAGTATGCGTTTGAGCAGATTAAGTACGCTAACCCTTACGACATCATTAATTTAAAAGCAAAAACATTGCTTGAAACGGCTAAACAGAGAGCTGAAGATAAAAAAGACGCAACGGGTTTTAGGGCTGCGCTGCGATCGTTTATGTCGGGCATACCGCATTTTAGCAATATAAGACTTAATAAGGCGTATGATGAAAACAGCAAAACCAAGACCGCTAAAGAGCAGCATTTGGAAAAATGGCAGACAATAAGCTCATGGCAGGATTTAATTGATAATTTTGACATGATTGTTCAAGGCGTGAAGTTTGACGCCAGCGTTGAATATCAAAAGTTTATTGACGAAGCGATAAAAAAAGAAATATCAAAAAATATTTGGGTAAAACGCGGCAGCATGAAAATAGGCCGCTATGACGGCTACACAAACGAGTGGTACAAAAGATTACAGCAGATTTTAAACGAGGACCCGCAGGAGCTTGCAAAACAGCTCAATTTTACAGATACCGCCGACACCCAATTTGAAGAGCATATTGACTATTTAAAAAGAATAGAAAATCAATTGATACAGTATTTATTAGCTCCTCAGTATATGAGCAACGGCAAGAAAAATATTATGGCGGCAAGCTTATATAAGGAGCTTGCCGATATACGCAAAGAAGCAAACAGAGGTGTGTCGCTAAAGCAGCTTGAAGACAGGAAAAATTTTACCGAAGAGATAGAGGCTTTATCGCGGGGCATACTTTCTGGCGATAAAGCTAAAGGCGTTAATCCGTTTACAAAAATATTTACGCAGATAGAAGGAAACCTTGAGAGCGTTTTAAATTTATTGTTTGGGAAAGACGCCGTGGATACATATTCGCTGCTAGACAACCAGACGCTTGCGCGCATTGACGCGCAAAATAAAATTAAAGATTTATTTGCTGCGGCCGATTTGATATTCGGCGGCAACGGGAAAGACGAAAGCTTTTCGAAATTTATCAACGCGTATAAAGAAATGATGTCCAGAGAAGATATGCACTTATACAGCTATATTGATTATAAACATCCTTCAGGAAAGCCTAAAACCGTACATTTAAGCAAAGCAGAAATACTTAATTTTTATATAGGGTACAAGCAGCCTGATATTATGAAGAGGCTTTTGTATCAATTTGAAGAGCCTAGATTTAACGAAAAAGGCGAGCAGATTGCGCCGATACCGTCAAACATTAAGGATATGTTTAACAAACTTACGCCGCAGGAAAAAGCGCTTGGAGACCTTTTTCAGAAAACGGCGCAAGAACCTTATGAGAGCGTAAACGAAGTTAAGTTTCGCCTTACCGGATTATTGCTTGGCGAACGCGAAAATTATTTTCCGTCTATCGCCGGAAGCCGCGAGGAAATCAGCAACCTTGAAATAGCAATGCAGGTTATACAGGCGATAAAGAACCCGTCATTTGTTAAAGAGCGCGTTGAATCCGACAAGATAAGACAGATACCCGTTGACCCGCTGTCTGTGCTGATTAAGCATTTGCAGGCGAGCTCTTATTATGTGTTTAACCAAGAGGCAAACATACGCCTTAGGAAAATAGCAAAAAGCGCTATGCTTGGCGACGCTATAAAAAATGCGGGAACTAAAGATAATTATTATTTGGATGTCGCTAAAAACGCCGTTTTGCCAAGGACGGCAAAGACTACATCCGAGGCTGAAGAAACGGCAAAAGAAAAAGCTAACAAAAAACCTATAAATACGCTCTTGAAAATTGCGGGATTTATATCAAATGCAAATTTGAGAAAAATGAACGAGGAAAAGGCCGTAAAAAAATCCGTTTCGCCGGCCGCTCACGCGCATGCGCTTGTTAATATAGATAAATTGTTTGAGAGGGCGTTGTTTGAAGTTACGCACGGAGACCAAAATAATGACGTTAATATAGAAGAGATACGCAGGCTCGGCGCAGTAATGGAATTTGAAGGCAAGTATTATCCGGTAAAACTCACCGTCAAGAAATTTGTCGATGAAAACATAGGAAACTCTGTTTACAGCGTGGAAGCTATGGAAATAGAAGAAGCCCGCAAAGTTGTGAGTCCGGAGCCCGATAACGCGGCTGATGCGCGTACATCGGCAATTGCGGGCTTCAACAGAAAGATAACAGAAATTATCGATAATGTCAATAATGCCGTTGCCATTGATAAAAAAAGCAAAACAAATAAGCCGTTTTTTGGGACGGGCATATATAAAAAACTTAGAAATACCGTTGACATGAACTCGCTGCCTAAACAAATAGAGCGCCTTACCGAGATTGAGGGCACATTTAATAAGCTTGCCAACAATTTTTTAAAAAGCGCGATAGCAATTAAGCCGCAGATTGCTTTAAAGCAAATAGTTGCGTTTGTAAATTACTCGGAAGGTTTGCCAAAGGGCGAGTTTGTAAAAGGTATTGCCGAATTTGCCGCTAACCCTAAAAAAGCTTATGACTTTATGATGCAAGATCCGTTTTTGCAGGCGCGCTATAGCGGCGGAACTATGAATGAAACTATTGCAAACGCGCTTAATGCAGACAACTTTTCGCAGTTTTCTAAGTGGTCTAAATGGCTTACCGTAAATATTCGCATCGGCGATGCAATAAGCGTATGCGCCGGCGGATATGCAAGGATAAAATATTTGATGTCTCAAGGGATGAGTAAAGAGGATGCGTTTAAAGATTTTAGGCTTGCAACGCAACGCACCCAGCAAAGCGGAGAAACGGCTGCTATTGCCGAGTGGCAGGCTTCAAAACACATTATAATAAAGATGATAGGGGCGTTTAGAAACGCGCAAGGACAGTATGCCCGTAAAATTGTGGACGCGTATGTGCAGTTTAGGCGAGGCGAAATAACTGCGGCAAAGTTTGCAGAGGTTGGCGCCATATATCTTTTTTATAACTCTATAATCTATTCTGTTTTAACTTACGGCATAACCGGATTTTTTGACGATGATGACAAAGACGAAGATATAACAAATTTGATAGTTTCGCCGTTTACTTCGTTTTTTGGGGCAGTGCCGTTTTTAGACGATGCCTCAAATTTGATTGCGCAGCTTGCGACGGGCGGCAATACGGCAAAAATAGGCAATGCCGAAGTATTTGGTGTGCAGGACTTTTTTGATTGGTTTAAAAAAATCAATAAACTCGTTAGAGACGATGAAGTAAGAACTTCTTTTGACGCGTGGATAAATACGCTTGATTTTCCGACGAAAGCGGCAACGGGCGTGCCCGTGGAAACTATCTTTAATATGTTTGCCGGAGTTATAGATTTATTTAATGAAGGAGATAGAATTAGAGGCGCATTACGGGCGGCCGGCTATTCCAAATATAGAGCAAATATGATTGCAAACGGAAGATATATAAAAGAATAAGGAGATGTTATAATAAAAATCGGCAAAAGAAAGATAGACGGTAAACTCTAAGAAAAAACAAAAATAATAAAAAAGAGTTCTTAGAGTAGATAGGCTGATAGGCTGGATTTTAAGTGAGGCTTGATTGACCTCGGAAAGGAGATTAGCTGGCCTACAGCTG
>WQUP01000154.1 GCA_009782015.1 Endomicrobiia bacterium
TATATTACGGCGGATGTTATCGACATAGATCAATACAAACGTTCCGTAGGCAGAGTGTTTTTAGACGGCGCAGATATTAACCGCATGATGGTTGAAGAGGGCTTTGCGTGGGTGTATCCGCAGTATTGCAAAATTCCCGAGCGGGCGGAGTGGGAGAAACTTCAAAAAACGGCAAGAGCGGACAAAAAAGGTTTGTGGCGGGAAAATAATCCGACACCGCCGTGGAAATGGCGCAAAAACTCCGGATACAAATAACCCGTATCGGTTTCAGCCGTGCTTTTTGGCATTCCCGTCCCCATTGAACGTAAAACCTCCGGCCGCATTTTACGCTTTCGGAGGTTTCAAAATAGCGGACGGAGAGATAGCGTGTTCTTCTAAATCCGCCAATACTTTGTCCCAATCCGCTTTTGAGATAATATCTTTAATTTTGACTGCTTGTCCTTGTGTTCTTGTTAAAAGCATTAAAAGTTTCAATGTTGAGGGGTACATAAAATATATGGTATGGGCGGGGCTGTTTCAATACCGGTAAATTTTATCTCTGCTTTTTTATCGGGTATAGTTTCAATAACAAAATCAGGTAGTTTGTTTTTTGAAATTTGATCTTTCTTTTTCTCTGTTTTCATAACAGAATTTTAGCAAAAAACAATAACTATTCAAACTATTCGAAGATCAAACTATTCAAAGATTGATACGATAATGCCATTTTGATACAATCATTATTAAGGGTTATGAGGTCGCAATTTGCGACATCCAATTTTACAAACACTGTCTGCAAAATTCAAATTAAGGAGATCACAAATTGTGATAACCTTAAAATAAATATGAGGTATGAAATGTCAAAGAATGAAATTGTTTTAGCGGGTTCATTATATACTGATGTAAAATCAAAAATACTTACCATTCGCGGAATGCAAGTAATGATAGACAAAGATTTATCGGAGTTATACGGTGTTCCTACGAAGAGGCTTAATGAAGCGGTTAGAAGAAACAAAGATAGATTTCCGGACAATTTTATGTTTCAACTTACAAGCGAAGAGTTTGCTAACTTGAGGTCGCAATTTGCGACCTCAAGATCAAGTTGGGGTGGACAAAGATACCAACCTTATGTATTTACCGAACACGGCGTAGCAATGCTTGCAAGTGTTTTATCAAGTAAAAGGGCAATACAAATAAACATTCATATCATAAATGCTTTTATTGAAATGCGTAAATTTATGATTTCAAACGCGCAAGTTTTTCAAAGATTGGATACCATAGAACTAAAACAATTAAAAACGGATGAAAAGTTAGAAAAAGTTTTTGAAGCTATGTCGGAAAATCAAATTGTTGCCAAACAGGGTGTATTTTTTGAAGGACAGATTTTTGACGCTTATGCTTTTGTTTCGGATTTAATAAGAAAAGCAAAGAAATCCGTTATTATCATAGACAATTATGTTGACGATAGAGTTTTTAAACTTTTAATCAAAAGGAAAAAGGGAGTAAAAGCAACAATATATACGAAAAGCATAAAAAACCCTTTGGCTCTTGATTTGCAAAAGCATAATTCTCAATATGCGCCGATAGAATTAAAAACAGTAAAGACTTTTCACGACAGGTTTATTATATTGGACGACAGCGAAATATATCACTTCGGGGCTTCCCTAAAAGATTTAGCGTTAAAATGCTTTGCGTTTTCAAAACTTAATATAAACATCTCTGAATTGTTGAAGAATTTGAAATAGAGGCTTATGACGGAAATGAAGCGTTGAAATACGCTTGCTTAAAAACTTAATAGGCACCTGACTTGGCCCCAAATTGAGAAAAAGAGCAGAAAAGACTCATAAAAGAGGTGGGGATGTGGTCAACAAATGTATATTTTGATAAGATTTGAGAATGAAAGAATATATATGTAAAGAAAAGCTGAGCGGCGGTAAGACAAGGATCAAAATAATAGGCAAGATAGGGCGAAAGCGAATAAAAGTTGAGCATGTGGGAGTAGCGCATAACGAAGAAGAATTAAAGATGTATTTAATTTTGGCGCGAGAGCGATTAAAAGATCCACGGCAATGTGAATTAAATTTATATGGAGAAGAGAGCAAAGAAGAGTTATTGATAACGCAAAATAGAGCATACAGCAAATATTTATACGATAAAATATCAGAAGTATATGACAAATTAAAGTTTAGCGAAATAGGAGATGAAATATTTAGGGATTTGACGATAGCGCGTATAATAGAGCCTGGGTCAAAGAAGGACACAATAAGGATACTGAGCGGATTAGGATTAAGGGCGCCGACGCTAAAAGGGATACGATGCAGTTTAAAGCGGGTACAAAAAGAAGAATATCGATGGGAGATAACAAAAAAGTGTTGTGAATTTATAGGGTTAAAAGAAGGAATGTTATTACTCTATGATGTAACGACACTGCATTTTGAAATAGACAAAGAAGATGGATATAGGAAGCGAGGGTATAGTAAAGAGAGGCGACTAGAGCCACAAATAGTAATAGGTTTAGTAGTGGATAAGAGAGGTTTTCCGCTATCGATAAACAGTTTTGAAGGCAACAAAGCGGAAACAAAGACGCTGGTGCCAGTATTAAAAGGGTTCAAGAGGGAAAACGGGATAGAAGAAATAACAGTTGTAGCAGATGCGGGAATATTAAGCGCAGATAATTTAGACAAATTGGAAGAAGAAGGATTTAAGTTTGTAGTGGGTTCGAGGAATTATAAGACGCCGTATGAGATAGCCGAGTATCATTATAAAGGGAAAGAAGCCATTAAAAGACAAGCAAATATTTGACACGATGCAAAAATTTGGAGAGAGCGAGACGGAGCGTCGAGTAATTTATCAATATAAACAAGAGCGAGCAGATTTAGACAACAGAAATATAGACAAGCAGTTAAAGAAAGCGCAAGAGCAAAAGGCGAGCAATGCGAAGATAAAGAAAGCGAAGTTTTTAAAGATAGTAAAGAGCAAAAAGGAGATAGATTACGAAGCAGTGGACGCGGCGCGGCAAATGGCGGGGATAAAGGGATATGTAACGAATTTAACTTGCGATGAACAAACAGTTATAGACGCATATCATAGCTTGTTTGAAGTGGAGAAAAGTTTTAGAATGACAAAGTCGGATTTGCAAGCAAGACCGATATTTCACCAAACGAGAGACAGTATAGAAGCGCATTTGACGATATGTTTTGCAGCGTTGGCTATAAGCAGATATATACAAGACAAAACAAAGCTAAGCATTAAAAAATTTGTTCAAAAATTAGAACCTATAAAAACGGGAATAATCCAAATTGGCGACAAAGAATACACTGCTCAACCTCGAATTGATATAGAAATCGAAAAAATCGTAAATTGCCTAAAATAGTAAGTGGTCAACAAAAGGGCCAAGTCAGGTGCCATCATAGCCTTTGCTGTCTTCTAAAATGTCGTTTAATACAAACTGCTCTAATTCTGTATTGCTAAATTGTTCTATAAGCTCTTGCTTTGTTATTTTCATTATCTTGCTCCTTTTGATTTGCCAAAAGAAAAAAGGCAACAAGCTATAATTTAGCTCGCTGCCTTGATATTTGGCTATTTAGATTCTTGTTTGAAACGTTGAAACGGCTTGAAAAATAAAAAGCCACTACTGACTAATCAGTAAAGGCTTATTTTAAGAGACAACAAAGAGACAAATTTGATTTTTCTAATTTTCCTCGTCGCTGTTGAAAAGAGTTGGACGGAGAGATAGGGATTTGAACCCTAGTTACCCTTTCGGATAAACAGTCTTTCCAGGACTGCGCCTTAAACCGCTCGGCCATCTCTCCGCTTACATTATCATAATATAAATTAATTTTTTTGTGCTTCCCAAAGTTTGTTGTTTGCCTCAACTGTGCCAGGAGTCGGTTCCGGTGCGCTCACATCTCGCGCCCGCCGCCAGACTTGTCTGCCTTATTCGGCAGACGGCGGCCCGCTCGGCCATCTCTCCGCTGATATTTTCATAATATAAATTATTTTTTTGTGTTTCCTAAAGTTTGTTGTTTACCTCAATTGTGCCAGGAGTCGATTCCTGGGCGCTCACCGACTCGCGCCCGCCGCCAGACTTGTCTGCTTTATTCGGCAGACGGCGGCCCGCTCGGCCATCTCTCCGCTGATATTTTCATAAACTGTTCAATTCTTACGGCAGATTCCCGATAACAGATTTCGGGAATGACAAACATTGTTACCTGTCTAAAACAATTTTAACAAGTTCGAGCGGCTCGACGATTTTTCCGTTTTTGTAAACGCGCATGTTGCCTCCGGAAATTTCGTCAATCAGTATAACCTGCCCGTTGTTTCTTCCGAATTCAAGTTTTATATCGTAAAGCTCGCAGCCGTATTTGGCAAGTTCGTCTTTTACCATTTTGCAGATTTTCTGGGTCTGGACTTTTAACGATTCGTATTCGTCGTTGTTAAGAATATTTAAAATCGCAAGAGCGTCTTTTGTAATGGGCGGATCTCCGCGCTCGTCGTCTTTTAACGTAACTTCAACAAAGGCGTTTAAATCCCGGCCTTCTTTTGCATATTGGCCGTAGCGGCGCATAAAACTTCCGACGGCTTTAAAGCGGCATATAACTTCTATTCCTTTGCCAAAAGCGGTTGCCGGCAAAACTTCCATCGTATTATTTTCAATATCGGATTTTACATAGTGGGTCTTTATTCCGTTTGCCGCAAGCATCTCGAAAAAATGCGTGGTCAGCCTGAGTCCGCCTTTGCCCATTCCTTCGATGGAAAGCCCCACCGTGTTTGCGCCGGGATCAAACACGCCGTCGATTCCGGTTACATCGTCTTTAAACTTTAAAAGATAATGGCCGTTTCCGAGATCAAAAACCGTTTTTGTCTTGCCTTCGTAAACATGTTTCATAATGTTGCTCCTGTAAATTGCAACTTGCGGTATTATAGCATTTCATGCCAAGACATTTCCAATTGCGCGCGCAAGATTGGAAGTGTGGCAAAGACACAGACTTTGCCGTTGCTAAACTTCCAAACTTCAAAGCTCTCTAATCTTCCGCCGTTATCGTCCGCCTCCGCCTCCGCCGCCTCCGCCCCCGCCGGAAGAACCGCCTCCGCCCGATCCGCTGCCTGAACTTCTCGGAGCGGAGGAGCTTATGGAAGAGACAACCAGTCCGCCAAGCAATGCGTTTCTTCCGCCTATGCTTTGCAAGCGGGTATCAACGGCAGACTGTGAAATAGATTTTTCAAACCGTTTCATCCACTTGTTTTCCATGTCAAAGGCGAACGCGTAAGGGAGATAATCCGCGAAAATCTGTTCGCTGTCCACCGGGACAGACATAGATACTCTTTGCTCTTCGGCTATGGACATGTATCTGTGGAAACCTCTTATATGTTTGAAGAGCTCCCTTCCTTCCTGCGTGAGATTGTCTATAATGTTTGAGTAAATGATGAACGCCCATAATGAAAGTAAAAATAAAATTTCAACTGCGGCTAAGGCAATTCCGGCATCTTTAATTATGGCGAAAAAGAAAGGAGAGTAAAACGCATTAAGCGCCAAAAATACCAGCGCTTTGAAAATTTTATTTTTAGGAAGAGCCGTAAAAGAGAAAATAAACATGGAATAGTGTAAATTTATAAATATCGTCACCATTGCAATTGATCCGAAAGAAATCAGAAGCAGCTGAAATAATACCAGACCGATTATCGGAAGCTTAAGATATTTTTTGTTTGAGATAATATACTTCGCTTTCTCGCTTTGGAAACCTTCGTTTATGTCGTTCATGCAGTGTGAAAGCTTGCCCCAGTTGGCTGCGTTTATTTTGAACTCGCCGTTTGACAGCAGATTTTCAAGTATGTACTTTTCTTCTTCAAATAGAGAGTCGGTATTTTTGTCTTTAAGTTTTAAAACGGCCGTTTTATGAAAAATACTTTTTTCTTCTAAAATTTCAATCTTGTTTTTCATAGCCAGGCTGATTAAAGCCGTGGCAAACATTTTGTTGTCTTCGCCTCTTTCCCAAAGGCTGCGCATGAAAGCCGGAGAAATTGCTTCCGGCGGGGCAAACTCTGTCACTATCACGTCTTTCGGATCTTTGCCGACGGCAAACCACGTGAGAATAAGATAAAGTAAAAACGCAATGAACAAAATCCCGCCGGCAATCAGCGCAACAATTTGGACGGGAGACACGGTCGGCGCCGGCCTGTATTTATGGGATTGAACTGCTCCTTTGGCAAAAGGCACGGCGACGGTAAATCCTTCTCCGGAAGACAGCGTTTCTGTGGTTTCAAACGATGCTGCGCCTGTTTGGCGCGCCATGCTTTCTTTCGAGCCTCTGCGTCCGGTGTAAGTGGAAACTTTGTCCGCAAAAATGTCCGCGCCTTCGGGAAGCGATATGCGAAAAGACTCATGTTCTATAGGAAACGCCCAGGCGTCGCCTGTAACATTCCAGTAAACTTCGTCGTACCCGTCAAAATCTCGTACGATATTTCCAACGGAGTAAGTGAGTTTATATGTGTGCACGCCGGTTGATATATAGTTGTCGTCCCCGAAATTTATGCGCAGCATATTGCGCGGATTTTCGGTAAAAGAAGGATGGGGCTCGTTGTCCATGTACAGGCTAATAAACTGTATGGGCTCTTGCGCAGAGTTCGGAATATCGCGGTAAAGACCGCGGTTTATTTTGACGTGTTCGGCGTTTACGGTGATTGTTTCTTCAACTATCGCCGAGCCGTCTTTTTGAACGGTCATATTGACGGCAAAATTAATAATTCTTTCTTCAGCTCTTACAACAGCAGGCGCCAACAGCGCCGCCGATACAAATAAAAAAAGAAGCAGTTTTTTCATTAGAGCTCCTTAACGGCGATGCAGAGATGCGGGGATGCTGTGAGGCAGGGCAACGGACTTTGCGGTCACTTGTTTTTACTCTGCCTCTCTGCATCTCCGCATCTCTGCATCGCCGTATCTTATTGTTCCTCATACCAGCTAATATTTCTCGTAGCGTACATGACGATCGCGAGGGCGACAAACAAGCTTATGGAGCCGAATATCAGCGCCATGTCCTGAAGCTGCAACAATATATATAGGTATCCGTACAATGCCGAAAACGCTGCCGCGACCAGCAGCATATTTTTTACGGACATGCTTTTTAAGACCGCAAATTTAAGATAAACAGTCAGCATAATTACGACTGCCGCCGCGGCGATAAGGTATGCCCAGCCGAACGGAATGAACTCGGAAATCGAAAGCAGCAGCATGTAGAAAATCGCCATCGCAAGCCCTGCCAGCAAATACTGAAACGGGTGCACGGGTTTTTTGCTTGTGATTTCAAATACGAAAAATGAGAGGAATGTGAGGATGATAAATAGAATTCCGTACTTCGTAGCTCTTTCCGCGGCTCTGTAATTGTCAACGGGCACAAGAAGAGCCGTCTTAAATATCGCCGACGAAAGGTCCGCTCCGTTAAGGCGCGTCGGGATGCCGCTTGCCAGATAGCTTATGTTCCACTTTGCGTTAAATCCTTCGGAGTTTATGGTTTTTGTGTCAGGAAGGAAAGCGCCGGAAAAACTCGGGTTTGCCCATGTTGATGAGATTGCAAAGTTATTTTCTTTTGCGATAGGCGCAAAACTTATGCTGTCCGAGCCTTTTATTTTGAACTTTATTTCAAACTGCGAAGAGTCGTTGTTAAACTCTACTCTTGAGCTCAAAGATTTTAAAACGTTTGAATTGGAGCCGTAATTATCGTACCGGTCATATTTGGTTACGACAAAAGAGGAGTCCGTGTCGTATCCGTAAGAACGCGGAATGCTCAGGCTTAAAGGGTTTCCGTAAACTGCCGGAGCAAACTCAAGGTTTTTGCCTCTCCAGACAAAATCCGGAGTGGAAATGCCTTTTAAGTCGTTTATTTCCAATGTGACAAAAGCATTTTTCAGCTGCATGGCGTCTTCCATGTCGCCGGCTGGAAGTTTGTCAAAACTGCCGGCCATGGTTATTTCGGCGGTAAATACCGGCACTTCAAATATCCCTATGTAGCGCGACTGCGACAGCAAATTTACTTTTATGTCAACGTTTTTCGGGGCAAATTTGGCGTATGCCGTCGAATAGCTTTTCTTTTTGTTTTCATCGACGGATTCAACCGTGTACGGAATGTTGAGTATGGGCGCGGCAATGGCTATGGGGCCGCCCCATGAATCCGTTACTTTGGCTTTAGCGTTGTCTTTATAATCAAGCCTGCCGGTAATATTGCCGCGGACAAACGCCAAAGGTATGAGCATGATAAGAATTAAAACGCCGATTACAAGCGCCTTCCAGATGATTGAAAGATTGAGTTTTTTGGACATTGTTTTTCTCCTATATTTGTCACCCTGAACCCTGCAGCTGCGTGCAGTGTAAACTCTGTCGAAGGGTCTAGATGTTTCGACTCCGCGGCTTTGCCGCTGCGCTCAACATGACAAAAGGGGTTGGATAACCCCTTTTGTCAATTATACAAAAAAATGATTAAATGTATTTCATGAAAAAACCTGAACTTCTTCTGCCTGCGGGCTCGCTTTTAAAATTGAAAACCGCGTTTTTGTACGGCGCGGACGCGGTTTATGCGGGCACGCCGGAAATGTCGCTTCGCGCTAAGTCAAAATTTCCTGTTGAAGAAATGGAAGAGGGGATAAGGTATGCGCATGAGCTCGGGAAAAAAGTCTATCTGACGCTCAATCTTTTCTCGCATAACCGAGACGCCTTGCGTCTTGAGAATTTTGTAAAGACAATAAAACGGTTAAATCCTGACGGCGTTATAGTATCCGACCCCGGTATTTTTCAGTACGTTAAAAAAGAGATTCCGGGCATGCCGCTTCACATTTCGACTCAGGCAAACGTGTGTTCGTGGCTGACCGTTGATTTCTGGAAAAATCTTGGCGCGGAACTTTGCGTGCTTGGAAGAGAGGTCAGTTTCGCCGAAGCCGTTGAAATAAAAAAAAGGTGCGGAGGCATTCGCCTCGAAATTTTTGTACACGGCGCGATGTGTATAAGTTATTCCGGAAGATGCCTTATGTCTGCTTTTATGGCTTCAAGAAGCGCAAATCAGGGAGCGTGCGCGCATTCGTGCCGCTGGAAGTACAAAAGCAAGCTTGTTTTGGAAGAGGAGCTGCGCCCCGGCGAATATCTTGAAATGGAAGAAGACGAGCACGGCTCGTATATTTTAAACTCCAAAGATTTATGCTTAATGCCCAAACTGGATAAGATATTGTCCGCGGGATTTGACTCCTTGAAAATCGAGGGGAGAAACAAAAGCGAGTATTATGTCGCGCAGACCGCGCGGGTTTACCGCAAATCGATTGACGATTATTTTGCCGCTCCGGCAAGCTGGAAACCGGATTCATACATGAAAGAGTTGGAAACTCTTCAAAACCGCGGCTATACAACAGGCTTTTTTGACGGCATTCCCGGACAGGAAACCCAGGACTATAAAGACACCGCCAGCCGCAGCCAATGGAGAAATGCCGGGATAGTCAAAGATAATAAAGACGGTTTTTTAACGGTGGAAATAAAAAACAAGCTCAAAAAAGGAGATAAAGTTGAAATTTTATCTCCTTATAAATATGAACCCGTTGAAGTTGTTTTGAATGATATTTACGATTGCGAAAACGGAAGCTTAGTTTCTGAAATCGCGCCCGGCAAAACAAATCAGTCGTTCAAGATACCGATCTCCGCCAAAGAAGCCGCTCTCTTTCCAGAAAATACTATTCTTCGGATAAAGCTTTAGAAAATTTTGTTTTTAGACACTCGGCCGTAATATACTTTTCGCAATCGCCATACTTTGCTTTTTGCACGCTTTATACTATGATTATCGCATAATAAACCGGAGGCGCGTAAATGGCAAAGAAATATAAAAGGTGGCAGGCTGAAAGCGTTAAGAAAGCATTGTCTTTGCGGCGCGTTGTAGTCATTTCTGGCGCAAGGCAGGCAGGCAAAACCACGCTGTTGGAACAGTCGCTATCCGAAAAAGACGAATACCGGTCTCTTGACGATACGGATATGCTGGGTTTTGCATTGTCCGACCCGAAAGGGTTTGTTATGAACGAATCGGGCATGATGGCAATAGATGAAATTCAAAAAGCGCCTAAACTTATACCGGAAATCAAACAAGTTGTAGATAAGAATAACCGCCCGGGGCAGTATCTTCTTTCCGGATCGGCAAACATTTTAACGCTGCCGATTGTATCAGACAGTTTAGCCGGCCGCGTGAAGTATATGCGGCTGCGTCCTTTGACAGTAGGCGAAACGCTCGGGAAGAAACCGGATTTTCTGGAAAGGGCTTTCAATAAGGATTTCCCGTCAAAGATAACGGGATACAACAAAGCGGATATTATTGATTTGGCTTTTCGCGGCGGTTATCCCGAAGCTGTTGCCATAAACGACTTGCGCGATAGAAAAGACTGTCATATAGACTATATTAAAACTTTGATAAACCGCGACTTGAAAGACATCGCAAACATACGCAGGCTGGACGATTTGCGCAGCTTGGCGGACGTGCTTGCTTCCTGGTCGGCAAAGTTTATGGAAGTTTCGCAAGTAATGTCGGCGGTGTCCATAAACAAAATAACTTTAGACAATTACATCAACACGCTTATATCGATGTTTGTTTTTGAAAAAGTTGCGCCGTGGCTCAAAACCGATTATGAACGCGTAGGCAGGCGGGCAAAGTTTTATGCTGCGGATACCGGGCTTATGACTTCCGTGTTGGGCTGGAACCCGAAAGAAGTATTTGTAAGCGAAGACCGCTCCGGAAAGTTGATTGAAACGTTTGTCTTTCAGGAATTATCGGCGCAAATTGATTTAGACAACTGTTATAGTTTATCTCAATACCGCGATAGGACAGGCAAAGAAATTGATTTTATTGTCGAACGCGAAGACGGGGCGTTACTCGGCATAGAAGTAAAAGCCGGACACAATGTTTCCTCAGAGGACTTTGCAGCGCAAAAGTGGTTTGCGGAGAACTTATTGAAGAACAATGAATCTTACACCGGGCTGGTTGTGTATTCCGGAGATAAGGTTATACAGTTTGCCAAGAATATGTTAGCAGTACCGATTGCGGCGTTGTGGTCATAGCATAAAGCAGACAACGCC
>WQUP01000155.1 GCA_009782015.1 Endomicrobiia bacterium
CGTATTCGCTGCCGTCATAATTTCCTATGTACGCGTATTTGAGCCGCTTTTTTGCGGTTTCGTAAAGTTTCTTAAGCGTTTCCGAACTTGTCTGCTCTTTTGTGAACTTGTATGCCGGAAAATATCTGCTCAGATGAAGCGGCATTTCGTCGCTTAATCCGCTTATAAAATCAATCATTTTTTTAAATTCGCTTTCAGCTGTATTTTCGCCTTCTATAACCAGGTTGGTCAGTTCCAGATGAACTTTTTTACTGAACATTATTTCTATAGTTTTAAGCACGGGAGCAAGCGAACCGCCGCAGTTTTTGTAAAATCTGCCGCTGAACGCTTTTAAATCCACGTTTGCGGCATCGATAAAACCGCACAGTTTTATCAGCGGCTTTTCATTTATATAGCCGTTTGTCACAAGAATATTTTTCATGCCTTTCTTTCTTGCAAGCTCCGCCGTTTCCAATACCCATTCGTAATCGGTAAGCGGCTCATTGTAAGTGTAAGAAATAAGCCTTATGTTTTTTTCAAGCGCAAAATACAGGGCGTCTTGCGCAGAAAGATAAGCTTCGGGCACGCAAGGATTGGCAGCCGATATCGAGTAGTTTTGGCAAAAACCGCAGCTGAGATTGCAGCCGTAGCTTCCGAAAGAAAGAGTTTTGGAGCCCGGATAAAAGTGGTATAAAGGCTTCTTTTCAACCGGGTCAAGATTTATCGCAGAGACCGCCCCGTAAGATTTTGACACGAGTTTGCCGTTTTCGTTTTTGCGCGCTTTGCAAATCCCGTACTTGCCGTCAGCTATAAGGCATTCATGCGGGCACAAAACGCAGCGCACGCCGCTTTTGGCGCTTTCCCAAAACAGAGCCGTTTTATCCGGCATATTCATCTATCCACTCCAGATATTCTTTGCTGCCGCAAGATATGTCAACGGCGATTATTTCGGGAACTTCGTAGGGATGAAGGCTTTTGACGCACTTTTCAAGGCCGGCAAAATTGCCTTTTGCCGTTTTAATAGTCAGCAAAAGCTCTTTTGAATTCTCTATTTTATTTTTCCACCAGTAAAACGAGTCTATGCTTTTGGATATGCTTGCGCATGCGGCAAGTTTTTTTGCAAGGAGAGCTCTTACGATTTTATTTGCGGTCTTTCTGTCAGGGACGGTCACAAAAACCATTATTTTTTTAGTTTTTTTCATACTTGCACCCTGCTATTACAATGAAGAATGGAAAATGAAAAATTAAGAATTAAAGTCTGTCATACCGGAAAGTTGTTAAAAGACGTTATTCCTCAGCAGCCTGTCCCAGCCGTTGCGCGACGGATAAGGAGCGCATGCTAACGGCGGGCGCGAGATGTGAGCGACCTATCCTTTTTACTTACGGGGCCGCGGCAATCCAGGCTTTAAGGGAGATTCCGAACTACTGCCTTCCGGAATGACAAGCGAAGGTTTTTAGAGAAACCCAATTGCCGTTAAACGCCGTTGATTCGTAATGGGATCCCCGATTAAGACATTCGGGGATGACAAAAGAGAGGTAATAAGACTTTCTTTTGTCAATTCGTAATTGCCGTTAAGCGCCGTTGATTCGTAATTCGTAATTTGTCAATTCGTAATTGCCGTTATCTAAGCAGTTCTAAGAGCACGGCTTTCTGAGCGTGCAGTCTGTTTTCAGCCTGGGCAAATATGCTGTCTTCGTACTTATCCATGATTTCGGCGGTGATCTCTTCGCCGCGCAAAGCAGGCAGGCAGTGCAGCACTATGCACTTCGGGGAAGCTTTTCTCAGCAGTTCGGAGTTCACCTGATACTGAGTAAAAACTTTCTTTCTCTTTTTTTCTTCGGCTTCCAATCCCATGGAAGTCCAGACATCCGTATATATGACATCTGCGTCTTTGGCGTCATTTATATCGCTTGAAATGGATATCTCGGCTCCGGTTGACGGTGCTGTCTTTAAAGCTTTGTTCAGTATTTCCTTTTCCGGAGCATACTCTTTAGGGCACACAAGAGTAAAATCAAGTCCGAGAACTGCGGCAGCGGCAAGCATCGAATTTGCCACATTATTGCTGTCGCCGACAAAAACTATCTTCACTTTTTTAAGAGATTCAACGGTTTTGGCCTTATGAAACTCCATTATAGTCATGATGTCCGCAAGAATCTGGCAGGGATGCTCGTAATCCGTAAGCCCGTTGATTACCGGAACAGACGAATACTTAGCAAACTCTTCAACGTCTTCGTGCTTAAAAGCCCTTATCATAAGGCCGTTGAGATACTTTGATAGCACGAGAGCCGTATCGTGTATGGATTCGCCTCTCTTTCTCTGGAGATTTTGCGCGTTTAAAAGAATCGGAGTTCCGCCAAGCTGCACCATCGCAGCGGCAAAAGAAACCATTGTCCTGGTGGACGGTTTCTCAAATATAAGCCCGAGCGTCTTTCCGTTGAAAACCGTGAGGTTCTTCTTTTTGGCCTTAAGTTCAAAAGCCGCATTCAAAAGCGATTTTATCTCTTTTGCCGATAAATCATAAATAGAAAGTAGGTCTTTCTTAGCCATTTTCATCTCTCTGCTTCAAAAATAACTTCCGACGTAAAGGAGAATTGTACCAAAAATGCGCAGTTTATTGCAATCGTGGCGCTGCGTGCGCGCTAATGCGCGCAGAAGCTGAGAGGGCTGAGAAGCTGGGAAGCTGAGCAAAGGCAAAGACTTTGTCGTACGCCGCTGCTCAGCTTCCCAACTTCCCAGATTCTCAGCTTCCGCCGTTCTCGCCGTTGCCTCGCGTCCTCGCCTCTTCGCATCCTCGCATCGCTGCATCCGCCGTTACTCCACAAACACCTCGGTTCTCCTGTTTTCCGCTCTGCCTTCGGCCGTCTTGTTGCTGGCTACGGGCATCGTGTAGGAATAGCCTTGATACTCTATCTTGTTTACGTCAACGCCCGCTCTGATTAGCTCATCGTACACGCTTTTTGCTCTCTGCCTTGACAGCTTCTTGTTCCACTCGCTTGTCCCTGTGCTGTCCGTGTGGCCTTCTATCGTTATCATATTGTATTCGTATTCTTTCAGCTCTTCCGCTATTGCCCATAACTGCCGTTTAAACTCCTCCGTCAAAAAGTACATGTCAGTTTTAAAATGCGTTGTCAGCGTGTATGTCTTTAGCATCGGACGCTTTCTTCTTGCTTCGGCTTCCGATTTTTTCTTTGCAAGCTCCGCGTCGCTTATCTCTTTTGTTATTCTTGCTTCTTCCGCCATCCTTCTTGCCTCCGCCTGCATCACTTCTTCGGCTACTATCTCGTCAACTTCTTTCTTTATTATCGCTTCGTTTCTTCTCTTGCCTTCCGCTTCTTTTTGCTTTGCTTCCCGCTCCATCAGGGCTTCTTCCGCTTTTTGAAGCCTTGTTTGCTCCGATGTGTATTGCTTTTTTCCGAACACATATCTTAGGCCTGCGTTTCCCGATATGTTTTCATATCGCTCCGCCGTGTAATACTTCGCGTTTGCAAACAGCTTCCAGTCTTTCGCTATCCTTACTTCACCGCCCGCTCCGGCTCCTATCTGTATCCTTCCTTCCTCTGCTCCCCTGCTGTAAAAGTCTATTCCAGTATCTGCAAATTGACTCTTTACCTCTGGTTTTGTGCCGTCTATTACATATTTCCCTTCGGCATTCGCATACCATATCCATATTCCTTTCTCGTAATCCAATCCGACGCCTGCTCTTCCGGCTGTTCTTAAATAGTTGCCCGAACGGGTATCTAAATTGTATATCCCCGCTCCGCTTTCTTTAAATCCGCCGTATTTTGTGTTGGCTATCTCAACTCCCGCATACGGCCTTAACTTCAAGTTCTGAATAATTCCTATTTTCAAAGCAGCTTCAGCATCCGCGCTCACCGTCACTCCGTTTATGTCTGCCTTAGCTATCGCGCCGCTGTAAGCGGCTCTTTCCGTGCTGAATCTGTCATAGCTGCCAAGCAGCATCGCTTTCAATTCCCAGCCGTCCTTTATATATCCGCCGTACAAACCTAAACCGTTTTTGTTTCCGTCCGCCTTGCTATTACCCTGCTCGATTCTGTCTTTATCTATTCTTGCGTACGCTCCCCACATCAAATCGCCGTTCCACAGTTTATCTTCCAAAAATCTGTCAAAGCCGAACATCACTCCCATTGCCGTGTCCGTGTAATCTTCCAATGAATTTTCATCTTTCTTAAAGCTCTCCAAAGCGCCTTTTACCTGCACCCAAAGTCCGCTGCCGTTATCCGTTGCCGTATCTCCACTCTTCACTCCCCACTCTTCACTCTGTCTTCTAATTTTATCGTACACCTTGTTGTT
>WQUP01000156.1 GCA_009782015.1 Endomicrobiia bacterium
TGCGTCGGATTCTTCTTCGATGGAGTATGCCGAAGACGGCACGGTGAAAGTAAAAATTCCCGCCGTTTCGCAGGACGGCGCCGTAGAAAATCTCGCGGACTTTATGACGGGCGTAAGGGACGTAAGAAACGCCGATATGCAGGCGGCAGCCGAAAGCATATACAATTTCCTCGATAATATATCCGATGCCAATGATCTTATGCGTTGCCTTGAAGATTTTGAAAAGACGGGCAACGGGCAGATTATACTTGACTATAACATCTTGAAGAGCATATTGACCGACGATCAAGCCGCCAAATTTTTTGCCGCGGCGCACTCAAACGGCGTAAAAATAATAGCTGCGGCAAAAGACGGCGCGATGACGGAATCGGAAGCGAAGTCCAAAGCCCAAGAGTTATATAAAGCCGGTTTTGACGGATATTTTTACAAGGAAACGAAAGAAAAAAGGACTAATGACGCCGTGTCTATTTACGATTTCGCGCTCGCAAGCAAAGTCGATGCGGGATTTGTAGAAGAATTTACAAACTCGCAATCGCTGATTGAAAAAATGCGCGAAACGCGCGGGGCAAAAATCTTAATAAACAGCGAAGTGGTAAAAGCTATTAACAACGACAGATCGATGCCGGACAAGACAAACTTTATAGCGGTTTTAAAAGGCGTTGTTTTGCTCGGAGCGCTTAATAAAGATGTGAACACCGAAGAGTTTGTACGCGGCGCGGCGTACGGCCTAAAATACGACCTCATACCCGAGATGAAAGGCTTGTCCGATAAAGAGATAGCGCTGGCGCTGCAAGCCAAAAGCGCTGCCGATATCGTAAAAATGATGGATATCTCCGAAACTCATCCGATAGCTTTGCGCCTTTCAATGATCTCTTCCGGAGTCAAAGATGCTCAGAAAGCCGAAACTTTGCAAAAAGCGTATCTTGAAAGCATTGCCGAAAGAACTCTTGTCTCAAGAGCCGTAGCCGGCGCGATTGTGAACAAAACGCTTGAGAAGGCGCTTGGCAAAACATTGATGATCAATGCGCTCACTGGAAATACCGCCGAAAGCGAGATTACGGCAGACGCGTTCAAGGAGCAGATAAAACAGACGCTGACGGGAGTTAAGAAGAAAGACTATGACGCGGCATACACAACGGCGCTTCAAAACGGCCTGATTGCAAAAGTAAACTCTCTTGCCGAAGCCGCTTTCACCAATAAAGACGCGGCCGCTCTTGCCACAATAGCCGAACTTATCCCCGCGATAGCCGACGTGAGATTCAACTTTAAGATGGATAAGAAAACCAACGGCGGTTTCGACAAAAAGATGATCGAAAGCCTGCTTTCCGCCGCATAGCAGTTAAAATTTCCCTTCACTTAAAGGGAGTGGCCTCTATTTAAGGATTAAAAAGCTTTACCTTCTCCCCTTGCGGGAGAAGGACTTGTGAAGCAAGAGGATGAGGGGTATGCCTTTAGAAACGTCAACCCCTCACCCTGCCCTCTCCCGCAAGGGGCGAGGGAACAACAAAAATCCATAAAAATAGACCAAAGCCTTTTTAGAAAAGCGGAATAAAGGCAGCAGACTCAGAGGGATTATCATGAAATATATAGACCAGACCAGACCAGACCAGACCAGACCAGACCAGACCAGACCTACTAACAAACACTCTCTTAAATGCTTTTTTAAGGGCAGGTATTTCATGCGTATGATACCTGCCTTTAAAAAAATCATTTCTATTGCCGTCCTTGCAAGTTTCCTCATCTCGCTTCCGGGAACAAATACTTTTTCTTTCGGAGATATGGCAACGGCCATGCCCCGTCAGGAGACTTTGTCTCCTGACAACCCTTTTGAAAAGGGGAATAACGGCGTGCCGGCTATGGCCGTCGTATCAAGCGCCTACGGTAAAATAACCGAAGAAATATTTTTTGACAGTCCGGAAACAATAATAAATATTCAGGACCTGCATTGCAGCGCGGAAGTTCAAAAAGACATAGCCGCTCTCATCGGCGAGATAAACGACAAATACGCAATAAGCGGCATATATGCCGAAGGCGGTTACGGCAGCATAGACACCGGCTGGATTGCCGGCGTTAAAGATGAAAACGAGAGACGCGGGTTATTGGATGTCTTATTGAACGCGGGAAGACTTACCGGAGCGGAATACTATTCCGCATTAAATAATAAGTACGAAATTATAAAAGGATTGGAAGATAAAGAGATACACAGGCAAAACTTATTAAGGTTGAGCAGGATATTGTCTAAACAGGAGCAGTATGAAAGAAAATTAAACGATTTGGAGAAAGACCTTGGTTTCCTGACGGAAAGATATCTCGGTTCCCGCAATAAACGCTTTGACAGAATCACGAGAGAGTATAAAGCCGGAAAAATCGGCGCGGCTAAATATTACGCGCTTCTGAAAAAATATTCCGAAAACACCGAAGACGGCGGCATGCAAAAATATCCGAATATATCGGCATATATAAAAGCAAACGAATTAAGGGGAAAATTAAAATATTCCGCAATACAAAGGCAGCTGGGAATATTTGTAAATATTTTAAAAGAGAAACTGCCGTACTCGCTATACTCCGAAATCTCCGCAAAGACCGATAATTTTTCAGATATCGGCAGCTTGTATTTTTATACCGGACAAATAACGGAAAAATACGGAATCGGGTTAGGAAAAGATTTTTCCGATTTGAATCTGCTTTTCCGCTATAAGCAGGCTGAAAACGCTATAAACGTAAAGGAAATGCTTGAGGAAGAAAATAATCTTTCGCAGGATATAAGAATAGCGTTTTCTAAAGATTCCGACGAAGCGGAGACCGCGTTTTTGTCGTACTTTTACGCGTATTTCAAAAAATATCTGACAAACTCGCTAACGGCGGACGACTATAAATATTTCGTTAAAAAATTCGGCGATTTCAAGTATCTGTGGGACAAGTACAATTATGAGAACGGTTTAAAGGGACTGGAAGATGATTTTAAGATATTGGATGAATATTACAGGGTAAACAGCGAAAGAAACGAGATATTTGTACGGCAATTAGCTTTATCGCCTTTGGCTGTCATACCGGCGAAAGCCGGTATCCATGTTAACGACAAAATGGATTCACCCGTATTAAGACCTTACGGGACAGGCTCGTCAGAGGAACAAAAGACTCTAACTCATCGGAATGACAAAAACGGCAGCGGCGCTGGATTGCCGCGCTCCTTCGGCGCTCGCAATGACGAAGCAATCCAGCCGTTAAACCTTTCCCAATCGGAAATTCAGAATAAATTAAAAAATTCCAGAGTCATGATAGTCATAACCGGAGGATTTCATTCCGGCGGATTAAAAGAACTGCTTAAACAGCGGCATATTTCATGCATTACGGTGATGCCGAATATCACCGGCGGCGCAGCGGAAGCGCAAAAGATTTATGAAAGCCTCGTAAAAGAGCAGGCAGACGTCATTGCGAGGAAAGACGAAGTCTTGACGCGGCAATCCAGCGTCGTTACGGCAGTTAAAGAATCTGGATTGCCGCGCCCTTTCAGCGCTCGCAATGACGAACAATCGTCTTTGGCGCTTGCTCTCGGCTCGACTGACGCTCAAATAAAATACGAAAACGGCAGATACATCGTAAATATTGACGGCGAAACTTTAGAGATATATAAAAACAGCGCGACGGACAAGTTTGAAATAAAAAATTTATCGGAAAAATCTGTTTTGGAAGACGCCTCAAACAGTCCCCGGATAACGCAAACCGTAAAAGAAAATATACTTGCAAACATCGAAAGAATAAGAGGGCTGTCGTCTCCTGCGGGAAGTGCGGAAGTAATATATTGGCTGGTGAGAGAAATATCGAAAAGCGGCAAATTGAATTCCGTTATGCTTGGCTCCGGCGGGTTGATATGGAAGATAGTAAGCGATCCGCAGATGCAAAAAGCGATAAAAGAAAACGAAGGTTTCTCGCTAAACGAAGTAAAAATCTTTAACGATGATTTGCAGGGAGTAATAGCAAATCACGCCGTATTGAAAGAAAAATTTAAAGATAATCCCGTAATAAATGCGGTTTTAAACGTTCCTGAGTTTAAAACGATTCTCTCGATTCTGTCGGAAAATTTTAAAATTCAAAATTATCTTACTCCCACGTTTAACGAAGTCAAAAGATATTTTGACATGCTGGTAAGCGCTGCGGTTGTCAGAACAAAAGTAAAAGCGCGGGACGTTAAAGGTTATGAAAAATACGGCAGCGAAGTCGAAAACTATTACAAACAGAGGCTCAACCTGCTTAAAGCCGTTCAAACGCTGGACGCGGATCTTTATA
>WQUP01000157.1 GCA_009782015.1 Endomicrobiia bacterium
TGTGCTGTGCTGTGCTGTGCTGTGCTGTGCTGTGCTGTTGAATGAATGGGACATCTTTGTCATCCTTTTGTTTAAATTTGAGTACACTTTACATTATTTATTTTTGCATTTCGATAATGAGCTGATTGTTATTAAATACCAATAGTTAACAGTTATTCTAAAAACCTCCTGTCCGCATAAAGTTAATGGCTATAGGACCGAAAATCACTATAAATATTGTCGGGAATATAAAAAGCACGAGCGGAATGAGCATTCTTATCGGAGCTTCCTGGGCTTTTTTCTCGGCTGCGGAGGCTCTTTCGTTTCTCATTTGGGAGGCTAGCCTTTTTAAAGTGTCCGCCATGCCGACTCCGGCGTCAAGCGCCATATTTATTGTTCTCACAAAAAAGCCGAGCTGCTCGACCCCGCTTTTTTGAACCATCTCAGTCAAAGCCGTTTTTTTGTCATATCCGAGAGATACCTTTGCCAAAGCGCTTCTGAAATCATCTGACAACGGTCCTTTGAGTATGTCTATAACTTTATCCGCTGCGCCGAAAAAGTCCGAGCCCGCGTCAAGCATGACGGAAAGAAGATCAGCCATATCGGGAAGTTGCTTAAATATCAGCTCTCTTCTCTTTTTGACGGCTTCTTTAATTTTAAGCATTGGCAGCGAGAAAAAAATCAACGCGATGATAAGCAGCAACATTATGTCCGTACTTATAACGAGCATGCAAAACAACACTCCTGCTGTTGCCGCAAAAATCTGAAGCGCAAAGATCTGATACGCATTCATCTTTTCATAATCGCCGCCGAGACATTTTAAATCGGCATCCATTTTGTCCGCAAACTCTTTTATCTTTTTGCTTTTTATTTTCGAAAGAAGTTTACCGAGAGAGTCCGCGCGCTTTAAGACAGCCGGCACGATAAAGCTTTTGCTTTTTTTATTTTCAACGGCATTATAGACTTTCCCCTCCGTTTCAAGCTTTGTAACGCTCTTTAGAAGGTAATCTGCCGCAAAAAAAGCCGCCAAACCCAAAAGTACGCAAAATAAAATCAGGTACATGAACATTCCTCTTCTTTTGCCGTCATTGCGAGACGGAAACAAAGTTTCCGGCGTGGCAATCTAGACAGTAAAGATGACGTTTCTGTGATACTTCGTCACTCAACGCCATCAGCTTTCTGGATTGCCGCGTCGAGACTCCGTCTCTCCTCGCAATGACGAATCAAAAATCTATTTCCGTTAATTTCCTTATCGCAAACGAGCCCGTCAGAACCATAATCACAACTACCAGCAAAAGCACATTGCCTATAAATGTGGTAAACAGCGAGCTGATCATGTCGGGCTCGATTGTGTACATCATTGCAACTACAAAAAACGGTATCACGCTTACCACGTTGCCTGACAGCCTGCCTTGCGCCGTCAGCGCTTCTACCTTTGCCTGTATGGTTACTCTCTGAGTAGTCGCGTCTATTATTCTGTCAAAGATTCCGGCAAGGCTTGCGCCGGAATCTTTTGATATTCTTATTGTGTCTATCATAAGCCTGAACTCTTTGCTTGGCGAATTTGCCGCGGCGTCCGTCAAAACTTTGTCAAAGCTTACTCCCAGGGCAAGTTTTTCCGACATCTTTACAAATTCGGGCTTTATAGGCTCTTTGAGTTCGTCGCATGCCGTGTTTATGGCGTTTTGAAGCGACTGTCCGGACTGAACCGCATTTTTTATCACGGTGAGCGCTTCTATAACCTGCTTGTCTATAAGCGCGGCAAGCTTTTTTTCTTTTGACTTTTTTATCTGCCAGCTGAAATAGACGTACAGCCCGCAGGCAATAATGCCGAAAATTATATTTTGCAGCACGACGGCAACCGCAAGAAATATAATCAGCGCGATCATGATTTTTTTTGTCTTTGGATTTGAAAAATTTACGGAAGGCGCCGATTCGGCGGCAATGCCGCTTTTCTTTTTTTCTTCTTTTTTAAGTTTTACGGCGTTAAGCAAACCGTAAAGCGCAAAAAATACCGCCGCGGCAAGACAGATAAAAACGAGTAAAATTAACATTTGAACGCACCTTTTTTTGTCATTGCTGGCTCAGACCCGCAATCTATCCTTTACGGCAAGATTGCGGCTCGGGGGCCGCAATGACAACAACCTTTAACATTTAAAAATACCCATATCTATATTTACGCCGCTTTTGACGGCATTTTTTATAAAATCAGGGATATACCCCGTGGCGGCAAAGGAGCCTTTTTGCATTCCGTTTTCAAATCCTGCAAGATTGAACTGAAAGACGGGCTTTATCTCGTACTGTTTTTCATCGTCCGTTTTATTGACAGCCGATATCGAAGATATCTTTCTCGTTCCGTCGGAGTAGCGGGTAAGCTGGACTATAACATTAATCGCCGAAGCTATTTGGGACACAATTGATTTTTCGGGAAGTTCCGCCCCCGACATCAAAACCATGGTAACAAGCCTTGATACCGCGTCGTAAGCCGAGTTGGCGTGCACGGTTGACATGCTGCCTTCGTGTCCGGTGTTCATGGCTTGCAACATATCCAAAGCTTCACCCGAGCGGCACTCGCCGACTATTATTCTGTCCGGGCGCATTCTCAGGGCGTTTACTACAAGCCTTCTTATGCTGACTTCTCCGCTTCCTTCCGTGGATTTCGGCCTGCTCTCAAGCCTGACAACGTGTTTTTGCTGGAGCTGAAGTTCAGCCGAATCTTCTATTGTCACAAGCCTTTCTTTTTCGGGTATAAAAGAAGAGACCGCGTTTAAAAGTGTGGTTTTTCCGGTGCCGGTTCCGCCGGATATTATAATGTTGCGTTTCAATATGACCGCTGTTTTTAAAAACTCAACCATCTCCGCGGTTATGCTGCCGGATGAAATCAATGCGTCCGGCGAGAGCTTGTTTTTCAAAAATTTTCTTATGGTAAGCGCCGGCCCGTTTAGAGAAATCGGTCTGATTACGGCGTTTACGCGCGAGCCGTCTTTTAATCTTGCATCGACTATCGGAGACGCTTCGTCTATATGCCTTCCTATCTCGGAAACTATTCTGTCTATAACGGTTTTCAGGCGTTTTTCGTCGGGAAACGTTACGCCGCTTTCAAACAGTTTTCCGGCTTTTTCTATGTATATGCTGTCAGGCCCGTTTACCATAATTTCAGTAACAGCCGGATCTTTTAAAAAATCTTCAAGCACACCGAGCCCCGCGACGTCGTCGCAAAGTTCTTTAAAAAGCCTTTCGGTTACGCTTTGCGGGAGATCGATATCCAGCTTTTTTAAGATCTCCTCTATTTTAGTTCTTGCGGTTTTTTTCAGTTTATCGGCGTCGGTTTCGTCGGCGTATGCCTTCATTTTATCTACAAGTTCGCCGTGAACTTTATTGCGCAAATCTTTATATACGCTTTCGTTTGAATAAAAGTTTTCGCTTTCCGATTTCTGCGCCGAATGTTTTTCTCCGGAATCAACGTACTTTATTATATTGCGCAAAGCGGCGGTAAAAGCGCTGCTCTCATCCCTGTAAGAATATTTCGGAGACATAATCTGCTCCTGCGTCTCGGCGTCAAAAGGAGCCTCCATGCCTTTGGAAAAAATATCGTAGCGTCCCAAAATCTTTTCAGAGTGAAAATCATAGCCGAGATTAAGCTTAAATGGCAAAATATTTACCGATGACGCAGCTTCTGATAAAATGCGTTCAAGCAGAAAAATCGCGTTCTTTGAAGAGATGCCGTCCGACGTAAACGGCAGCAAAGCGCATTCGGCTTTTTTAAGAAGTTCAAAAGAATTATTTTTCAAATTGTCTGGAAGGATTACGAAAACGTATTTATACGCGTTCTCAAGAGAAGTTATCATAAACGACAAAACATCCGGCGCAACGTCCTCTATGCCGCCGGTTTTAAAAGCAAGCACGAGCTGAAGCCCGTTTGGCGAAAGAAAATTTTTAAGCATTTTGTGATTTGCCGCCGGCAAAACCGGAAGAATATCTTCGATATACTTTATACCGCTTTTGTACAGAGACCAAAACGCCTCGGTGCCGGCAACCGACATATCGACTATGATATTTTCGCCGCCGGTATTGGCGCAAACCGACGACAGCCCGTTGGCTATAAGAGCTCTCTTAAAAGAATCGCAGCCCGGTGTTATTAAAAGCATTTGTCCGCCTGTTTTAAATTCAAAGTGTGGAGTTTAAAGGCAGTGTGGAGAGTGGAGTTGTTGTGTTTCGGGGACAACGTCCCTGAGGGACATTGTCCCCGAAACCTATTAATAGGTTTTCGCAAAGCGAAAACTCATTC
>WQUP01000158.1 GCA_009782015.1 Endomicrobiia bacterium
GCTTTGAGCGCCGAACCTCTTATCACAGGCGTCTTGTCTCCGGGAAAGTTGTACTTCGTGAGGAGGTCCCTGACTTCCATTTCCACCAAGTCCAACAAGTCCTTATCGTCAACTGCGTCGCATTTGTTCAAAAATACCACTATCGAAGGCACGTTCACCTGTCTTGCAAGCAATATGTGCTCTCTTGTCTGCGGCATCGGGCCGTCCAACGCGCTTACTACCAATATCGCTCCGTCCATCTGCGCCGCGCCGGTTATCATGTTCTTTACATAGTCGGCGTGTCCGGGGCAGTCGATGTGAGCGTAATGTCTCTTTTCAGTCGAATACTCAACGTGAGATACTGCTATAGTAACGATCTTCGAATCGTCTCTTCTTCCCTGCGATTCAGACGCTTTTGCCACCTGATCGTACGATATATACTGCGCGAGTCCCTTGTCGCCTAATACTTTCGTTATCGCCGCAGTCAATGTCGTTTTGCCGTGGTCCACGTGTCCTATCGTTCCTACGTTCACATGCGGTTTGCTTCTGTCAAATTTTTCTTTTGCCATTTTGAGTTTCCCCCAAATTTTTTTGTTTTGTCTCTATATGATAAGCCGAGGGCGGGAATTGAACCCGCGACCACCTCCTTACCAAGGAGGTGCTCTACCACTGAGCCACCTCGGCGATTATGGTAGAGGTTTAGAGAGCTTAGATTTTTGGAAGTTTGTCCTGCGGCTTACGCGCAGGATAATCTTCTAAACTTCCAACCTGTCCAAACTTCTAAATAAGCGGGAGACGGGAATCGAACCCGCGTGACCAGCTTGGAAGGCTGGAGCACTACCATTGTGCTACTCCCGCAAGAACTGCAAAGAATAATTAATAGTTAATAATGAATAATTTATGTGTTTTCGCACTTGCGCGAAAACTTATAATAGGTTTCGCCTTCGGCGAAACTCCGACATTATTAATTATTAACTATTCATTATTAATTGCCGTTAGAGTGGGGGCGGATGGATTTGAACCACCGAAGGGCAAGCCCGCCAGATTTACAGTCTGGTGCATTAGACCACTCTGCCACACCCCCGCTACAGCATTTTTATGCATACAAAAGGAAAAAAGAACTTTTGGACTAATTTGGTGATTATACAACAAAAAACTTTTAAATGTCAATTTGCGCGCAATGCGCAGCTCGCGTTCCGCGCGCAGAAGCTTGGAGGGCTTGGAAGTTTAGAAGCTTGGCAACAACAAAAAGGCATTTTTATTGTCGTTGCCAAACTTCCAAACCTCTAAACTTCCAAACCTCCCATTTTCGCTTTTACATCAGCTATATATGCCCCAAGTTTTGCGGCGGCATGGTTTCCATGCTCGGCTATGATTTTGACTATGGCGCTGCCGATTATTACGCCGTCGGCGTGCTTCACCATTTCTTTGGCCTGCTCGCCGTTTGATATGCCGAACCCTACGGCTACAGGAACATTTGTAATCTTTTTTATATGCGACACAATTACAGAAATATCGGTAGTTATCTTTTGCCTGACACCTGTAACGCCCAAAGAAGATACCAGATAAATGAATCCTTTTGCCTGTTTTGTTATTTTTTCAATCCTTTCGGCTGAAGTAGGCGCCACCATACTTATCAAATCTATGTTGTATTTATCGGAAAACTCTTTTACTTCCCCCTGCTCTTCAAAAGGCATATCCGGCGCGATTATTGCGCTTATGCCGGTTTCTTTGCATTTTTTGAAAAAAGCCTCGTATCCGTATGTAAGCAACGGGTTCAAATAGGTCATAAAAACAAGCGGAATATTTATTTTTTTCCGAACATTCGAAACCATGTTGAAAATGTCGTCAAGATTTATGCTGTTTTTTAAAGCTCTGTACATGGCGTTTTGTATCGTCTCGCCTTCGGCAACGGGATCGGAAAAAGGAATTCCTATTTCTATCAGATCCGCGCCGTTTTCAGCCAGCGCGATAATAAACTCTTCCGTTTTATCAAGCGAAGGGTCGCCCGCAGTAAGATACGCTATCAGAGCCTTTTTATTTTTAAACGCTTCAGAAATTTTATTTGACATTTTTGCTCTCCTAGTGATGTTACCTTCTCCGCCTCTTGCCGTAAAAGGACTTGCTTTTCGCAGTTGCCGCATTATGCGCGTCTATGAGCGTGGGATTTTCGCGGATTATTCAAATCCGGTTGTCTGAGCAAAATTCCTTAAAATCCGTTATACCATTTTGCGAGTTCCGGATTTGCCGTGAAAATCATAGCGAATGCGCATCTAGCGGCAGTTTTTTTGCATACTTTTTGAACGTCTGCAAAAAGTATGGCGGTGGTTGGGAGGCGCAGCGCTCCCCATCGTTAACGGCGAAGAAAACAGCAACCCCTCACCCTGCCCTCTCCCGCAAGGGGCGAGGGAACCGCTTTGTCGTATCTTCACTTTTCACTCTTCACTCTACACTCTCGCCTTTAAACTTCGCAATCATGGCAGCGTCTTTGTCACCTCTGCCGGAAAGAGTGATAACTATTATTTCGTCTTTTTTCATTTTCGGCGCAATCTTTACGGCATAATGAACGGCGTGCGCAGATTCAATGGCGGGTATTATTCCTTCTGTGCCCGATAAAAACTCAAACGCCTCGACCGCTTCGTCATCGGTCACTGGAATATATTGAACTCTTTTTATATCGTGGAGATGAGCGTGTTCCGGACCTATGCCGGGATAATCCAATCCGGCGGAAATAGAGTACACCGGAGCTATCTGCCCGTCTTTTGTCTGGCAGAAATACGATTTCATTCCGTGAAATATACCGATTCTGCCGGTAGCAATCGTCGCGGCCGTTTCCGGAGTATCAACGCCTTTCCCAGCGGCTTCGCAGCCGATAAGTTTTACTTCTTTATCGTTTATAAAATTATAAAAACTGCCCATTGCGTTTGAGCCGCCGCCGACGCACGCGATAACTGCATTCGGAAGCTTCGCTTCTTTTTCTATAATTTGCTCCTTAATTTCTTTGCTTATAACGCTTTGGAAATCTCTGACGATTTCAGGAAAAGGATGCGGCCCCATGACTGAACCCAAGACGTAATGCGTATCGTCTATCCTTTTAGTCCACTCTCTCATAGTCTCGCTGACAGCATCTTTTAAAGTCGCGGTGCCGCTTTTTACGGGATGTACTTTTGCGCCGAGCAGTTTCATCCTGAAAACATTCAGCGCCTGCCTCTTCGTGTCTTCTTCGCCCATAAATACTTCGCATTCCATGCCGAGCAATGCGGCCGCGGTTGCCGTTGCCACGCCGTGCTGTCCGGCGCCGGTCTCGGCAATGACTCTTTTTTTGCCCATCTTTTTTGCCAGAAGCGTCTGCCCCAAAACGTTGTTTATCTTATGCGACCCCGTATGATTGAGATCTTCCCTTTTAAGATAAATTTTTGCGCCGCCGAGTTTTTCAGTCATATTCTTTGCAAAGTAAAGCCTTGAAGGCCGTCCCGCATACTCATTAAAAAGGAGCGAAAGCTCCTCGTTAAAGACCTTGTCTTTCTTATAGTGATTATATGCGGTTTCAAGCTCGGAGAGCGCATGCATAAGCGTTTCCGGTATGAATTGCCCGCCGTGTATCCCGTATTTTCCTTTTGTCATTTTTTTATACCTCTTTTTAACGGCAGAAGATTAGAAGTTTGGATGTTTGGAAGTTTGGCAAAAACAAGCCTTTAATTCCCCTTTACCTAAAGGGTGTGTCAGAAAACAATGTTTTCTGACGGGGTATGGCCTGTTTTTGTATTTGCCAACCCTCTAATCTTCTAACCTTCTCACAATTTTTATTACTTCTTTTATCTTCTCAAAATCTTTTAATCCGTCTGTCTCAACGCCGCTGCTCAAGTCAACACACCAAGGGTTCAGCGTTTTCAATGCTTTTGCAAGATTATCCTTATTCAAGCCGCCGGCAAGGAAAAACGGCTTATCATATCCTTTGATCAAATTCCAATCAAAACTCTCCCCGCTGCCTGATCCGGAATCAAATAAAATAAAATCCGCATTTGAACTTTGAACTTTAAGCTCTTCGAGCTCTGAACTTTGTATTTTTACGGCTTTTATGATTTTATTTTTAACTCGTTCTTTAAGCTTGCAAATATAAGCCTCGTCTTCATCGCCGTGAAGCTGAACCAAATCTATCGTACCTTCATCGCACAAGCGCGCTATGTTGTCTATGTCCTCATTTATAAAAACGCCTACTGATTTTATGTCCTTGTCCAGCAGTTTTTTAAGCTTAGCGGCT
>WQUP01000159.1 GCA_009782015.1 Endomicrobiia bacterium
TGGCAACGGCGACAACGGCGGAAGGTTAGAGGTTTAGAGGGTTGGCAACGGCGTTAAAGACTTTGTCTTTGCCAATCTTCCAATCATCCAATCTTCGCCGTCAAAGGCGGCTTGCCAAACTTCTAAACCTCTAATCCTGCACATGCGAATGCCTGTATTTTGCTTAGCGCGTTTTTTTATGTAAAATAGGCTTCAAAGTTGCACGGTAAACAGAACTGCGCACGGAGGTAATATGAAAAAGACGTTATTTTTTGCGGCGGCGCTGATGTTTTTTGCAGGAGCGGCTTTTGCCGATAAGGTTTCGGTTGATATTTATGCCGTAAACGCCGACGGGATGGGCAAAAAGCTCGGAACGGTTGTTGCCGAAGATTCTGACAAAGGGCTTGTTTTGAAAGTAAATATAAAAGGAATACCAACCGGGCAGCACGGCTTTCATGTGCATGCAAATCCTTCGTGCGAGCCAGCTATGGGGACTGACGGTAAAATGAGCGCGGCTCTTTCTGCCGGCGGACATTATGATCCTGACAATACCGGAAAGCATTTAGGCCCGGAAGGACAAGGACATAAAGGCGACCTGCCGTATCTTACTTCTGATAAAAACCGGAAAATAAAAGAAACGGTTATAGCTCCGAGGCTTACCGTAGCCGAAATAAAAGGCCGTTCGCTTATGATACACGCCGGCGGAGACAATTACTCCGACGATCCGCAGCCTTTGGGCGGGGGCGGAGTAAGAATTGCCTGCGGAGTTGTGAAATAACAATAAAAATTAAACGGATCCCGGGGGCTTGTTATGCCGGGGTTTGCTTTGCAAGGAAGGGATAAAATGAAGAAATTAAAAAAGATTTTGATTGTGCTGTTGTGTTTGTTCGTTGTCGTGTGCGTTGCCGGATTTTTTGTGCTGAAGGCTGTGCTGTCTGACGAAAAAGTAAAAGGTTACGTTCAAGATGCAGCGCAAAAGTATGTCGGCAGACAGGTGAGCTATGACAAGATGTCGTTTAATATTATAGGCATAAGCCTCAAAAATCTTAAAGTCAGCGAAAATCCCGCTTTCGGCAGCGGCAATTTTATAAAAGTGGACAGGTTTGCGGTTAAAGTAAAACTTTTGCCGCTGCTCAGGAAAGAAATACGAGTTGGAAAGATAATCGTCAGCGGCATGGATGTGAAAGTACTCAAAAATAAAGACGGAGTCTTCAATTTTGACGATATTATGAAAAAGTTTTCTTCCGCGTCTTCTGCTTCCGCCGCCGTCAGCGCCGGACAGACTGCTCCGGCCGCTGCATCCGCGCTGCCGGCGTTCTTTCTTGACGAACTGAAGGTAAAAAACTCAAATATTTTATATGAAGACGCATCGGCAAATATGTCAGCGGCGCTGAAAAACTTAAACCTGCAAATCGAAGGTTTCAGTTTCAGCAAAGCCTTTTTGTGCACAACGGATTTTGACGTTGAGTACAAACAGGATAAGCTTGATCTGACATTGCCGGTAACCGCGGTGATGACGGCAAATCTTAAAAATATGGATCTTTCGCAGGCTGTTTTCAATCTTACGTCTTTCAGCACGAAAATCGAAGGAATGTCTTTATCCGGCAAGGCGTCTGTTTCCAACGTTAACTCGCCAAATATCAACGCAGCCGTGTCTGCTGAAAATATAACAAACGAAACTTTTAAGCAGTTTGCAAGCGGTTTGCCTAAATTCGCGCTGGCTAAAGTCGATGCCGCGCTAAAAGCGCAGCTTGATCTTGAAAAAAGCTCTGCAAATATAGAAAACTTTTCCGTCTCCATGCAGGGCGCAAGCGTTGCGGCAAACGGAACTGCGGAGTGGGGAAAAAATTTAAACTATAACATAAAAGCCACGGTTGATTTTGCGCTCGAGACGCTCTCGGTTCTCGTGCCTGATATGGTAAAACCTTACGATCCTAAAGGAAAGATAAACGCCACGGCAAATGTAACGCCGTCTCTTATAACGGCAAAAGCGAATGCTTCCGGAGTTTCGTTTAAGTTTGACCCGATGTTTACAGCAGAGAGCGTCGGCGCGTCTGTGGAAGTCAACTCTCTCGACAACATAAAGCTCAGCAGCTTGAGCGGGCTTTTAAACGGCAAAAAATTCAGCGGTTCGGCAAGCTATCTTAACGCCAAAGACGCTATGAGCATCGGATTGGTTTTGGATATGGAAGGGCTTATCATCAACGCCTTCCCGCCGCAGACGGCAGCTCCCGCCGCTCAACCGGCGAAGGGACAGAGTTCACAGCCGTCGTCAGCCATGACGCCGCTTAACTTAAACGCCGATTTAAAAATCGGAAGCATAAAAGTTCCTTATTTCCATTCCGACTCTTCTTCGACGCTTAAAGCAAATCTTACCGGCGTTACGGATAAATTGGATAAAACAAACGGCACGGTTACTTTCAGCATCGGCGCCGGAAATATTGACGACGTTCAAAAGCTTGCCGCGGCAAACAAAATTACAAAGATACTTTTTTCCGCTATAGCTATAGTTGATAAAGTCGGCAAGACGCTCAACGTCGGCGCTTTGTCCGGAGCAAAAAATGAAAGCGGCATCGGTTATGACAGCTTTATCGGAGACATGTTGTTTACCGACGGCAAGATGTCGATTAAGACAATGGATTTTCTGTCAAAAAATATAAACATGAGAGTTGCCGGAACAACTGATTTTAAAGCAGATAAGCTAGATATGAAGGCCAGCGTACAGCCCGGCGTCAATAAGCCGGTGATAATAAAGATTACGGGAACCACGTCAAATCCGAAAGGCAGTTTGGACGTTGTAGGAAGCATCTCTTCTATTTTCGGGTCAGGCTCGGATTCCGGTTCGGGTTCGGCGGCAAGCAAAATAGGCTCTCTGCTCGGAGGCGGCAAGACTTCCTCTTCAACCGGCACCGCGGTTAACACAAGCACCGGCACCGCCGCAAACCAATTGATTAAAGGCTTGGGAAGTTTGTTGAATGTAAATAAAAGCACTGCTACGGCCAAATAAGAAGATGAGAGAGCTGGGAAGCTGAGAAGCTGGGTAACTGCTTTTATTCCCCTTCTGTGAAGGCTTACCTTTACCCACATCTTTATAGTCAAGTTGCCTTTTTTTCCTCGCTCCTTGCGGGAGAGGGGGGGGCGCGAAGCGTCGGGTGAGGGCTATGCTTTTAACGAATGGGGAGCGCTGCGCCTCCCAACCACCGCCTTACTTTTTGCAGACGTTCAAAAAGTAAGCAAAAAAACTGCCGCTAGATGCGCATTCGCTATGATTTTGTCGGCAAATCCGGAACTCGCAAAATGAGATAACGGATTTAAAGGTATTTTGCTCAGACAACCGGATTTGAATAATCCGCCAAAATCCCACGCTCATAGATGCGCAAAATGCGGCAACCAAGACAACTACAACCCCTCACCCTCTTGCTTCGCAAGTCCCTCTCACGCAAGGGGCGAGGGAAAAAGATGTGGGTAAGGGTAAGCTGTGAAGGGGGGTGGCCGCGAGGCGGATGGGGTATGGCCGTTATCACTTTCTTTTAAAAATTTTTGAAAGGGGGATGTAGCAGTAAATGATGTCTATCAGAAGAAGGGCGAATGCAAACTGTATTTTTTGAACGAAGTTCAGTCCGCACCAAACCATGCTTCTGTTGCGTGCGTCGTTATTGTAGTACCTTTTGTTGTCGCGAAATCTCGTGAAAATAAAAGAGAAAAAGCCCGAGTGGCTGCAATTATTTATTATGCGCGCCCGCACTTTTTTATCTCTAATCATCTGCAGCGAATTTATATATCCTACTCCCCAGAACATATTGGTTATCACGTCCGGTTTGTATGTCTCGTCGGCGTCTCTGTGATAAAGCGTTTCGCACGGCGTTCTGTCGGCCCCGCGTTTCGGTATAAGTTCGCTTTTAGGAACATAAAAACTTCCGTTTTTATTTACAACTGCGCAGGCGGCGGCAAGATGGGGGAAAAGATTCTGGATATTCGAATACATATTTTGAAGCACTCCGCCGGTTATATTTGAAGTTTTGTAAATCCCTCCGGGAAGAAAACACAGCTCTTTCGTTATTTTAGGCAAATCCTCGCTGTCTTTTGGAAACTTGTTAACCGTCAGCAGAACGTCATACTTTTTTGTATTGATTGCCGCTTCCATTTCCGGCCACGCAGACCAGTCATAAAAATCATCGTCGCATATAATCCAGACATATTCTTTTTTCGCTATTTCAAAAGCGCGCGCTATATTTCCGTTGCCGCCAATGTTTTTTGGATGTTTTATATATTTGATGTTTGAGTATTTAGAAGCGTACTGCCTGCACAATTCCTCAGTCCCGTCATCGGAAGCATTATCAAGTATGGTCAAATCCAACTCTTTTACGGGGCTTTCCGCTGAAAATAAAGAATCAAGAGTATCTTTAAGATACGCCTGCCGGTTGTAAGTGATAAGTATTATTTCAAGGGTATTTTTCATTTTATAGTGATAGTTTCCTTTTTTTACGTTTAAAAGTCAATAGATAGAATATTTTTCTTGAAAGAAGATGGGCAAGTTTTGGAATAGATATTTTTTTAGGGTCTATAAATACATTTTTTTTTGATATTTGTATAAGCGGCATGTTTTTATAATGTTCCCTGAAGTCCTTAATGCCGTAGCCAAATTTCTTTTCTATTTTTTCTCTCGTAATATCATCCGAAAGCATGTCGAATATTTTAAGCCTTCCGGATAAGATATAAGGTATTTTATCGCTGTTTATATAATGGTAGGCGATTACAAAAGGGATGAATTCTTGATCAGCTTCAGTTAATAAATTTGTAAATCTCTCGCCGGAACACAGGTATTTCACGGTTTCCACATTTGTGATATTGTAAAAGAAATCGCAGTATTTTATTGACTCAAAACTGGCGATATTCATGCTTATAGTTTCCTGATGCTCGCTTGACGAAGAAGCTTGCCCCTCGTGCACCCTGTACATAGCGACTTCTTTATCCAAAAATCCTATTTTGCTTCCGTTTATCAGCAGCTGCGGCCATAATGTCATATCAAAGAAAAGAATCGATATTTTATCGATTTTTATGTTTTTTAAAGCGTCAAGCTTTATTATGCTGCCGGGGTACGGTAGATGGCCGGTTCCGTTAAAGTGAAGCAGCAATGTTTTATTTTCGTCATTATTTAAATTAAAACAGCTGCGGTATCTAAACCAGGTTGTTTTAAGATCTTTTCTGTTTTTGTCGACATAACGCATATTCCCGAATACAAAATCTTTTTCCGGATTTGCTTCCATATAGGTTACAAGGTTTTCTACGGCATCAGGCAGCATTATGTCGTCCGCGCAAAAAGGCTTAATATACTTGCCTTTGGCGGTTTCCAGAAGCTTTAAAAACAATAACCCGCCGCCGGCTCCTGCATTTTTCTCCATATCTATGTGCTTTATTCTATTATCTTGATAAGAATGAGCAATTTCGCGCGAGGAGTCGGTTGAGGCATGATTGAGTAGAATGATTTCGCTATTTTCATATGTCTGGTTTAAAGCAGACTCAATAGAACCACGAAGATATTTATCGTCATTATAGTATGGTATGAATATAGAAACCAAATGTGATTTAGACATGATTGCAATATATCCAATTGGGTTATCTGAAAACCCTAAAATACATCTTCTTTCAAACAGTTGAGCTCTGCTTATTTGTTTCTACAATAGTATCCACAGTATCAATAACCTTGTTTTAATGCCCCATCTATGTCAAACTTATATAATTTTTGACCGTTTGAAAACTGTGTTGCATCATATATAATTACGTTTGCTTCCTTATTTAATACTTTATACAGTATTTGACTGCATAATTTATAGGCCTGTTTTCTCCGGCTGTCGGTACCTGAGTTGCGGCATTAAAAACAAGAGTTGCCGCATTATTTGCCGCGCCGTTGCCCCCTCCATTACCTAAATTAATAAATGAGTTGGCACTGAAAGAGAACACACCCCCAGGCGGATAGTTTGTTACAGGGCCGCCTGCACTAAAAGTATATGCAAAACTTCCAACAATATTCCTTATAGCATCCCCTTGAGGTGTTCCCATTGGCGCGGCATTGCCGCCTTCGCCTCTTAGGAACATGCCTGCTAAATTTGGGAGAGCAAAGTTTGTAATATCGCCGCCGTAAGTAGTGCCTATGGCCTGGAATAGTTCCGGAAATTGCAAGGAATTTCTAGTTGTTCCGTCACAAGGAAAGTATCCGTCAGGCACACTGGTTCCCGCGTAAGCTATAATCGTGCCGGCGGGGACTCCATTGCCTGCTGTTTTTGAATACAGAGCATAGGGTTGTGCCATAAACTTTTCGCGGGGTTTCATTTCTTTGCCGTTCACATATAATTGAAGATAAATATTGCCATATTTTTTCCAATTAAAGTTAGGCTGCAATGTTACTTGAAAAATACCTGAAGACGGCGTGACCTCAAAGCTTTCTGTTGAGTTTGGAATCATATCGGTTGTGCCGGTGAGTGACTGATAGTATTCAAACCTTAACCCAACTTTCTCGTTTTTAGGAGCGCCATAGCTTTTTAGCCTGCCGGTATATCTTATCTCATTTGTGATTTCGCAAAACCCGATTTGCATAAAGGCAAACAAAAATACAAAAACTAACGCTGATTTTCTCATAACATCTCCTTTTTTTTAACTGCAAATGCACCCTCACTCAGCCTATCCCTGACAAGCAAGAGGAAAACTGCTTTAAAAATTAATTCTTTCCTTTTCGATTACCAAAGGCCTTTTCATTACCTGGGTGAGAATCATTCCGACATATTCGCCTATTACCCCTAAAAAGAACAGTTGCAGCGAACCTAAAAAGAAAACGCCTATTAAAACCGGCGCTGCGCCGGCGGGGAATCTGTACCACCATATAAGCTTGATAACGAGATAGACAAATCCTAGAAAGAAACTTATACCCGAAAGAATAAATCCAAGAAACGTCGCAAGCCTTAAAGGGACTTTTGAGTGGTTGGTAAAACCTATCATGGCGTTGTCATATAGAGTATAAAAATTGTTTTTTGTGAGTCCTCGCTTTCTTAAAGGCTGCTGAAACTCAACTGTTGTTTTTTTATAGCCAAGCTCGGCTATAAGCCCGCGCAGATAGGGGTACGGATCGTCAATCTCTCTTAATTTATCGACTACTTCCTTATCGTATAATCCGAAGCCAGTGCAGTTTTGAAGGAGTTCTGCGCCGGAGTCATTCATTGCGTTTAAAAGTCTGTAGTAAAGCTTTCTCAGCGCGAAAAATAACGCCGACTCTTTGCTTTGGGTTTTCTGTCCTAAAACTATTTTGTTGCCTTCTTCCCATTTTTTTATAAATTCGGGTATAAGTTCCGGCGGGTCCTGCAAATCAGACGCCATATATATCACGGCGTCGCCGCGGCACTGCAAAATGCCGTAGTAGGGGGAACGTATATGTCCAAAATTTCTGGCGTTTGCGATAACTTTGAAGTTTTTGTCTTTCGCGGCTATTTCTTTTAGCTTTTGAAGTGTATTATCTTTAGAAGCATTATCAAGCACTATCTGTTCGTACTCATATTTGCCGCCGAGCTTTTCAAACTGCTCCTTAACTCTTTTGTACAGCTCTTCGACGTTATCCTGTTCGTTATAAGCGCTGCTGACTACCGATATCTTCATTTGTTCCTCTTTCAAAAACGAATTTCTTATTCAGAAAAAAAGACAGTAAAGCCAGCGGCAAAACCAGGATAAGACCGTTTATATACATATTTTGCGAGCCCGCTGACTTAAGCAACGCCAATCCAGCGACATTCAAGACGTATATTATTGCATAAACGGCAAAAAATCTCAAAATAAGGCGGTTGTCTCCGTTTTTGAAGACAAGTACGCCTATGGTTTTGAAGTTGAATAAAACGCCGAGGATTGTTGAAAAAAGGACTGCGACAGGGTATTTTAACCCGAGGAAAATGAACAGCGCGTACATAGAGTAGCCGAAAACGGTGTTTAAGGCGCCGACAAATAAAAAACTTATAAATTGTTTGTTATTTTTTATCTGTTTCATCGTTTATGTTTTTATAAATATCGCTTCTTATTAAAAGCTTGAGTTCATAATCCGTGCCTATAAAACTGTTTTTGACATAACGCGCTTTCTTCATTTCTTTTTTCAGTTTGCTTATTTCTTTGCTCAATGAGATGAGTTTGTCGTCTATAGGATCTATGTCTTTGACTATAGTATTTTTGAAGGCCTCTTTGAGTTCCTCGAATTCCTTCCGCGACGCAACATATTTCTCGTAATCCGGATACATTTTCTCAGGAAATTTGTTCTTGTCTATCATTTCTTCGGATTTGTAATCCGCTGCGGCAACATATTCGCCGTCCTCCTCGAGCCTGCTCAAATATTTTCCTAGCGCTCTCTGCCCGGACTTGTCGCCGCTTCTGAATATCTCTTCATGGAATTTCTCCGAAGCTTCCGAAAACTTGAAAAAAACTACGGCTTTTGGAGGATTTGATTTCAAATTTTCTAAAATCTCCAGGGATTGGTAGTTCGGGGAAACGTCGTAGTATAAAGAAATATATTCCGTATAGGGTTTTCTTTCGAGAAGTTCGTAAAAGACTTGGTTGTTGTTAAAAACAAGGATTGTGTCTTCAGCGGTTGTGTATTTATGGACTTTTTCATAAATATCTTCGTACATATTTTTTTCTTCTACGGGCAGTTTCAATCCTTTCAACTTCGGTATAAAACTTTCCGCAAGCTCTCCCGTTACGCTGCCGCTTTTCCAACCGTGAAAAACTGCCGGAGACTGCAGTTTCATCATTAATGCGAACAGGCAGATGACCGCCAATCCCGCGTAAAGAAGAAAATTTTTGATTTTATTGAAAGCATAACCGGCATTCAGCGCATAGCCGAAAACAAACGCGCCTATATACGGATACGTATTCGGAAGCCCGTGGGATATTGAATTGATAAAGACCGCGGATAAAAACATGAAGGATATTATAAAATATCTCGAGGACGAATAGGAGAAATCTCCGTCCATAAAAGCCTTAATAACGTAGTATAACGCGATAAAAATAAAATAGAAAAGGCCTATAGTTGAAAACTGCTGCATAAAAAGGTTGTTTTGCCCCGTAATATCATGCAGCGGGCTGATAAAATACTTGACCGTAATGTATGAAAAGGCAACGGATGCGAGGAAAGCCAAAAAAGCGATTGCGATAAACTTTACATCTCCATCCTGTTTCCCGCTCTCTGCTGCCGTAACCGGCTTTAATTTTTTTGCGATCATAAAATAAATGAATAAAATTACAAGGCTTACGAATACCGGCCATGAGAAAGGATATGTAAAAATAAGCGAAGTCACCTTTGCAAACATCGTTGAGAAGCCGCCCTTGGCCCCGTATGACATAAAAACATCGTTTATAAACCCGGGCAGAGCCCCTGAAAAAATAAAATACCCGAACAAAATAAATAAAGAGACCGCGGAACTTGCGAACATTATAAAAAAAGATTTTACGGCGTTTTTTATTCCCGAATGTATATATATGAAAAAGCACAAAAGCGCAACCGAGACCATTATGTTTACCGGGCCTGCCGATTGTTTATTTAAAAACGCCAGAGTATAAACTATGCCTATGACCGCGGAAAGCTTATTGTCCGGAATTCCCGCGTTTTCAAGGCGTTTTGTCTGAGCCATCATTAAAATTATCATAACGAACATCAAAATTACCCAATATTCGTTATAAGACAGAACTCCGTTATCGTATATTACGGCTATCAGCACGCTTTGCGAACAAAAAGCCGAGAGCGCGGCTATTTTATGCGAAAAGAATTTTGTGCATATATGATACAGCAGAGCGCCCATAAGCATTTTTGAAAATATGTCGGCGATATGGAAAACTATAAAGTTGTCGCCGAATATATACTGGATTAAAGTCCACACATAGAGCGGCAGAGGCGTAACGATAAGACTGAAGTCTCTGTAAGGCATCATCCCATGATCTATTATGTTTTTCGCGTAAATCGAATACCAGCCCTCCTGCAGAGCAAGCGATTTGTCGAAGAAAAGAAGCATCGCTATTGCGGTTGTCGCAACTACAAATAACAGGCCGGCAAGATATTCTTTATTTTGAGACGACGATTTGAATAAATTCATTTTTTCATACACCTTTGAAGTATATTTTCTTCGTATTCCTTGCGGTCTAAAAACGGATACATGTCTTCAAGCGTTGGGGAAACCATGGTTCCGTCTTTGAGTTTTCTTGAGGAAAGTTTCGGGGTGAATATGTAATCGCGTTTGACGCGGACATCGACAACTACGGGACCTTCGGTTTTTAAAATGGCGTCTATGCGTTTTTTAAGATTTTCAGGCGTTTTGAGTGTTTCGGATTTTAATCCGAAGCTTTTTGCAGTCTTTGCAAAATCCGGCATTGTGACGCCGCTGTTTGGGCAGGCGCCGGTAAGGCAGCCGTTAAAAAAATTAGTCTGGGTCTGCCTTATAGAAACGTAACCGTCGTTGTTCAGTATGAATATCTTTATCGGAAGATCGTAGTGTTTTATTGTCTGAAGCTCCTGAAGGTTCATCATTATGCTTCCGTCGCCGGCCAAACATATAGTATCTTTTTGGCCTGACGCTATGCAGGCGCCTATGCTTGCGGGAAGATCGTAGCCCATTGACGCGTCGCCGGAATTCCAAAATACTCTCTGGCCTTTTTTTATCTCGCCTGCCTGAAACATGCACACGCAGGCCGAGCCGTTGGCCGCGACCATAACTGAATTTTCTTTCATTGCTTCGGAGAGCTTTCTGACAAAGTAATAGGGATTGAGCGCCTTTCCTTTATGCAAATATGTTTCAGTGTTGTAAAACGAATATCTTTTCTTTAAGTTTTGGCAAAATTTGAGCCATTCGGAATGCTTGTCATACCGGTGAAAACCGGTATCCATTTTTTTAGTTAACGCGGATTCCGTGTCAAGCACGCAATGACAACAACTGCCAAACTCAGGATGACTCAATAAAGCCGGCAGAAAAT
>WQUP01000160.1 GCA_009782015.1 Endomicrobiia bacterium
CATGAAAGAAATGTCTCGACGACAGCGCCATCACCATGTGTCACCCTGAACTCGTTTCAGGGTCTAGCCTTTGTCATTTAACGACGAGATCCTGAAACAATCCCGTATTACGACCTTACGGGATGACACATTTGTCAACTGCAGACACAAGTTGTTCAGGATGACACCCGTTTCATGCGTTTGTCGCGCGCAGAAGTTTGGAAGTTTAGAGAGCTTAGAAGCTTGGCAAAAACAAAGACTTTGCCGTTGCCAAACTTCCAAACATCCAGGCCTCCAAACTTCTATCTTCTTTTACCTGTCGTAAACAAAGTAACTCATCCTGGGCTCTTTATCGGCGCTGAACTGGTAAGCAAGAGTCGTGGTTTCAGGGTCGCGGCCGCGCACGCTTCCGGTTGCATACGGCACATAAGCTTTATATCCCTTGCTCCACGCCATAGGCTTTTTGCCGTTGACTATGGCAACGTGGCCGTTGGCCGAGGTTCCGGTATTGTAAGACGCTATCACTGTCTTTCCGGCTTTGGCGTATTCGTACGCTTTAGCGTGGTCAAGCCTGCCGTTGGCGGTTCTTGGAATAAGCTTCCACTTAGAAGACTTTTTCATGTAAGAATCTATTTCATTGGCGTCTTTTCTCGGCAGCCAAATCTCTTTTTTATTCATTTCATCTATGACATAAAGATTGCAGCGCAGCGAGCCGTTTCCCGCCGCGCATGAAGCCAAAAACGCCGCGCATAGAATAATAAAAGAAATTCCCGCCGCCGCCGTTCGTATCATATTTATGATTATACAAAAAAAGCGGAAGATTAGAAGTTCAGAAGTTCGGCAGCTCGGCAAAGGCTTTGTTGTACGCCGTTGCTGAGCTGCCGAACTTCTGAGCTCTCCGAGCTTCGGCGCGCGAAGCGCGCCTTTCGCATTTGACAAAGAGTTCCGCAGACTGTATAATCTACGCATTTATACTTAAGTGCAAAATTTATACTAAAGTGCAAACGGAGAGCCATGAAAGAAAATTCCGCAACATACGCAAGGCTTGTTAAAGCGGGAATATCTCTCGCCAGAAAAAAAGGTCTCGAAGGTTTTAACATACGAGAGCTGTGCGCCAAGTCCGGCGCGAATCTCGGCGTGTTTCACTATTACTTTAAAAGCCGCGAAAATTTCAACAACATAATTTTCAACACTCTTTACTCGGATATCGCCGGAAAAATAAGGCTGGATATTTCGCTGCAGCATTCCCCCAGAGAAAATTTCGCTTACATTTTAAAACATTTGAGCTCGTTTGCCGAGGAAAATAAAACGCTCCTCGCTTCGCTTATAAAAGATTTGATAAACGGCAACAAAAAAGTGCGCAAAGCAGTGGCGCAAAACGTCTCGCAAACGGTGAACATGATATTTCGGGGGCTGGACAGAAGCAAAAAGCTCGGGATACTGATAGACGGCGATAAGTCAAATCTGTTTTTTATGGCGGTTTTACCCGTCATTGCGCCGCACATACTTGCAGGTTTTGCCGGCAAGTCCGGTTTCGCCGGATTTAACGGGTTTGAAAACATAAAAACGGAAGAAGCGATTGAACTTGCGTTGAATTCGATATTCAAGTAACCTGCGGCGCAGGTCATCTTGAACGCAGTGAAGGAACCAATTTTGGTTTCTCTAAAAAACCCTGCTTGTCATCCCGGAAGGCAGTAGTCCGGGATCTGCCTTAAAGCTTGGATTGCCACGCCCTTTCAGTGCTCGCAATGACAAAAGAGATGAATTAAAATTTGCTTTTGTCAACTGCAGATACCGGACAGAAACTTTCCGGTATGACAGACTTTAGGGGTTTTTAGAGACACCCAATGACTACATTTAAAGGAACTTTACATATGCTTCAGCTTTTCAGAAATCTAACATGCGTTTTGTTTTCGCTTTGCATTTGCGCGGGCGCCGCCTTTGCCGGAAGCTACTCTTTTGACGAAGCGCTGGAAAGGCTGTACAAGGTTGACGATTCCGTGCAGGCTGCGGCAAAAGACGTTGAGAGCAGCAAAGCGCGCAAGAGAGCTGCGTCCGGCATGCGCCTGCCTTCGATAAGCGTTAAAGGCGCTTACACTTTTCTCGACGCTCCGATATATATGGATTTAAATCCGATAAGGGACGCCATACAGCCTTTGTATGACAACGCGGGACTGGGAGTTACCCTCCCGAGTTTTAAGGAAACCGTTCAGGAAGACAAATTTTTCAAAGCGGAAGCCGCGGCGTCAATGCCGCTTTTTACCGGCGGAAGAATAAACTCGGCAAATACATCGGCGCAGGCTTCGGTTGACGAAAGCGGCGCAAGGTTTGAAACGCTCAGAAACAATATGCTTTACGAACTCAGCGTAAAATATTACGGCGCGCTGGTTGCCGATATGGTGGCGCGGGTGCGCAGGGAGTATATGGAAAGCGCAAGAGAGCACGCGTCCGACAGCGCAAAGATGCTCAGCGCCGGCACAATAGCAAAAGTAGAGAAAATGTCGGCAGACCTGTCATACTCCGAAGCCCAAACCGACTATAACCTTTCTTTAAACGACGCCGAGCTTGCCGCAAACCTGCTTAGAAACATGCTCTATGAAGACATCCGTATAACGCTTTCTTCCGATCTTTTCGTATGCGATGAAAAAGATATAGAAAGTTTGGATTACTTTCAGAAATTGGCGCAGGCGCATAGCGCGCAGCTCAAAATTTACGACGCAAGAATCAAGATGGCACAGTCGCAGATAAAAATGCAGAGTTCCGCTCTTTTGCCGGATATATATGTGTTCGGCAGCAGGGAACTTTACGACAGAGACCTCACTTCAACCGATCCGGAATATGCCTATGGCGTTGGTTTCGAGTGGAATCTGTTTAACGGTCTAAGCGACGCTAACAAACGCAAAGCGGCGAAGTTCCGGAAGGAAAGCGCAGATTTTGCGCGCAGAAACGAAGCAAAGAATATAGAAAACCAGGTGGAGTTTTTTCACAAAAAGATGCTCAACTCGATCTATAAATATAAAACCATGCAGGACAACATAGCTTTGTCCAAAGAGTTTTTGAAAGCCAGAACCCTGGCTTTTGAAACCGGAACCGGAACGTCTCTTGAGGTCAACACCGCAAGAGCGCAGCTTCTGAGATCGCAGCTTGAAAGCATAAACGCCTCTTACGAATTCGTGACATCTCTTGCCGGAATGCTGAGCTTATGCGGCGACACTAAGGATTTTGACTCATACAGAAAAAAAGCTAAAAAATAGAGGGTTTGAGGATTAGAAGGTTGGATGGTTAAACGGCGAAAGCCAACCCTCTAATCTTCTAATCCTCTAAAAAAGGAACTGAAATGAAAATCACCAGAACAAAAGCGACAATAGGGATAATGGCGGTAATCGTAATTGTTTCCGCGGTTTATCCGCTGATACCGAAGAGCGTAACTCTTCAGGGAGAAGTCGTGATACGCCAGCTTAACGTTTCCCCCAAAATCACAGGCCGCGTGCTTGAGGTGAACGTCGCGGAAGGCGATATGGTCAAGAAAGGCGAGATCATCGCAAAAATAGATTCTCCGGAAACCGTGGCAAAAGAGCAGCAGGCTCTGGCGGCGTCAAATGCCGCAAAAGCACAGTACATGAAGGCGCGCAAAGGCGCAAGGTCGGAAGAAATAGTTGCGGCATACAATGTGTGGCAGAAAGCCGTAGTGGATCAGGATCTTGCCAAAAGGACGCTTGAAAGAACAAATAAACTTTTTGAAGGCGGCGTGGTGTCTGAACAGCAGCTAGACGAAGCCAGAGCAAAACACGGAGCAGCCGTAAGAGAAGCGGTCGCGGCAAAAACGCGCTACGATATGCTTGCAAGCGGCTCAAGGGAAGAAGACAAAGCCGCTGCACAGGCCATATCCGAGCAGGCTGCCGGCGCGCTTTCGGAAGCGGAAAGCTATGTGAGCGAAACAAATATCGTCGCGCCCAGAGACGGAGAAATATCTACGGTCGTAGTCGAACAGGGCGAGATAATAGGAGCCGGCCTTCCGGCCGTAACGCTGCTTGACCTCAACGACATCTGGCTGTCGTTTAACATACGCGAAGATTTGCTCAACAACATACGCGTCGGAAATATCATAGAAGTCAGCATCCCCGCGCTCGGCAAGAAAAAATACAAATTCAAAGTGACGTATCTCTCAAAGTACGGCGACTTCGCCATATGGAGCGCGACCAAAACAAGAGGCGAATTCGACATGAAAACTTTCGAAATGCGCGCCAAACCCGCC
>WQUP01000161.1 GCA_009782015.1 Endomicrobiia bacterium
ACTATGAACGGAAAAACTTCGACAATACCGGCAAAATTCATATCTTTGCTTACTGCTTTGAGCTTTATGCTCGGCATTGTTTTTCCTGCCTCGTCTTTTGCCTCTTCAAACGGGTATCAGGCAGCCGGAAATTTTTCCGTTCCCGTGTCAGCGGGAAAAGTCACGTCAGCAGGATATTACGGCAGCGGCGATATAATAATCAACATACAGGATTTGCACTGCCACGGCGAAGCGCAGAGAAGGATAGCCGATATATTAAGCGTTCTTGATGAAAAGTACGCAATAAACAGAGTGTATCTGGAAGGCGCTTTCGGCAGCGTCGATACGGGCTGGATTTCCGAATTCAAAAACAGCGAGCTCGGAAGAGGCGCCATGGAGTCGCTTGTGGACAGCGGCTATCTCAGCGGCACGGAATATTATTCCGCTATTAAGGATAAAAAAGATTTTATAGCAGGTATAGAAGACGAAGAAATATATAAAAACAACGTCAAGCTTTTAAGCGAAATAATAAAGCTCAGACCCGAAGTGCACGAAATTGTAACTCAGCTTAAGAGGGATATGAAGGATGTAAAAAAGGAATACTCAAATAAAGAGGCGAGACATTTTGACAGATTGATTAAAGCTTTTGAAAAAAACAGTATATCAGCCCAAAAGTATTATACGGAGCTTATGAAAATTGCGGCAAATCACGGTATCGACGCCGGTAAATATCCCAATATAAGAGCATACTCCGAGCTTTCAAAAATGTCGCCTAACCTGGATATAAAGAAAGCCTCTCAGCAGCTTCAGATTTTCGTAAACGTTTTGAAAGAAAAGATGCCGTATAAAGATTTCTCCGCGCTTTCGTCAAAAAGCGGTAATTTTTCCAAGTTAGACGATCTGTCGGCAGAACTCATCGCCCTTTCGGACAAATATCAAATATGCGAATCAAACAAACTCGGAACTTTAAAAGAGTTTTTTGCTTATCTTGATTTCAACGGCAAAGTCAATCCCATGGAGTTTGTAAATGAAGAAAAAAATCTGAGGGAAAATATATTTTTGAGGCTTGCAGACAATAAATACGAGAGAGAGGTGTCTTTCCTTGCGGGTTTTATACCGAGAATAGAGGGCTATTTCAGCGCGAGCATTACATCCGATGACCTGGCGTCTTTTGAAGCGGATTTTAAAAAATTCAAGGAGACTTGGTGTTCATATTTTCCGGAAAATACCGCAAAAAAGCTGGATATCTATGCGGAAAAACTCTCGCAATACCACGCGTACAATCTTAAAAGAGATGAGATTTTTGCGAAAACCGTGTGCGGCGGAGCCGGTTCCGGAAAAGCCTCTGCCGTTACAGGAAACGCAGCGCTTGCCGAAATCGGCCGTGAAATAAACGGCAGGAACGTAAAAATCGTAGTAACCGGAGGATTTCACAGCAGGGGTCTCGAAAAACTTTTCAATGACAAAAAAATAAGTTATGTGATAATAACTCCGAAGGTGACCAAAAATACTTTGGAATCGGAAAGCATATACGACGGCATAATAACCGAGTACGGCGATATTTTGAAAAATACGATAAACGTCGAGCCTCTCACGCAGGAGCCGCTTTATTTGAGTTTTCCTAAAGTCATTGCCGGCGCTTACGAATTCCTGTCTGCGACGCAGCTTTCTGAATTTCAAAATCTCAGCATTGAAGACAAAAAAGAACAGCTCCGTGTTTTTGCCGAAAATGTGCTCAGAGAACGCGGAAACGGCAAAGAAAGCATTTCGGATTTAAAGATAGAAAGCTATTCCGCAAAAGAACTGGTATTTTCTTTGACAATCAAGAACAAAAACGGCAAAGAAAAAATCTCAAGGCACGCCGTAAGAGACGGCAAACTGCTCTCTTTCGATGAAAACAATAACATAAAGAGCGTGTATGACACAAAAACGCGCATTGTCAGGTACAATTTTAAATCGCTTCCTTATGCGTTTGCCGATGTTTTTAAAACGGCGTTTTTTTCTTCGAGAAATATATTCAGGGCTTTCATAATGCCCGTGGCCGAAGAGTTCCTTTTCAGATGGCTGCCTTTTGCCGGAACGGCGCTCCTTATCGGCAATCCCGTATCTTTTGTGCCTTTTGCAATCACGGCGGTCGCGGGAATCGGCATATTCGCCATTGCCCATATCATTGCCGATAACGCCGCAATAAAAGCAAATCCCCTTGCGCAGCGCAGAAGCGCAAGCCGCATATTTTGGTCTTCGGCGATTTTAACCGGCGCATTTTTAGCCGTAACTTTTGCCTTTCCCGGCAGCGCGTTACTTGCCGCGGCAGCAACGTCTTTGATGCACATTCAAAACAATATGCTTTCCATGTCCGGAATAATAAAAAATCCCGTATTGAATGTTGCCGGCGCCGCTCTTAACAATCCGGAAAGTCCGGAAGATGACAATTTTGTTATCGCGGCAAATTTGCAGAAAATGCATAAAGATTTGGAAGCCGTAAAAAATGGATATGAGTACAGAAGATTTATGAACGATAAAAATAAAAATATGCTGCAGAGATGCGAAGATATTCTGAGTGAATTTAAAAATGCGGATGCGCCTGAGGCCGCAGTTGATTTTGCTTTAAAACTCTATGATTTTATGCGCGCCAACAAAAACGTCGACAACTATATAGACGATAAGAGCGCATATATGATTATAGGAATAATACTAAAACAAAATATGCGGGATGAGCGAGTGTTTGCGAAATCGGAAGATATTTTTTACGCTCTTGTACCAGCTGTTGCCTCCAGAGCAGGCGTTTCGGTATGGAATCCTTTTTCGGAAGAAAGTATGAGAGTAGAGGAAGAGGCAAGGCGCAATACTTCAAACATTTTATCGCCGTTTGCGGCACAAGTATATCGTAGAAATAAAAAACTCGGACTTGAGATGTTGAAAGAATTAAACAAGGTTGTAGCCAGTAACGGCGGCAACGATGTAAGGCTGTTAGAGTTGCCGGCCGTAGCAAGTGGCATTAAAGACGCCCGCGCAAAATTACCGAACGGCTGGAGCGAAGTTCTGAGCGATGCGGATATTATTAAATTTTATGAGGAAATAGGAACTTTCGTGATTCCGGAACTCGAGTCCAAAGCAGATGACGCCGTTGTCATTGAAAAATACATTACGTCGCTTGACAAATTGAGAAAGGATGCTATAGAAAACAAGGAGTTATCCGTAGAGGCGGGACTTATTATTCGTTTTCTGTTTGAAAAAGCCGAAACCAAGTCGTTAAATACGGAATTGCGCATCAAAATAGCGGCTGCTCTGGGAAAAGCGGCGTCTCAATCGGTTTTTTACAACATATCTGACATGAAACAATTTCTCTCTCCCGACATATTAAACCCTTTATTTAAAAAGCTTAATATGGATATGGAACTTGTAGATACATATCCGTATATTAAGGAATCCGCTTTTGTAAACGCGCAGGATGTCCGCGGCATAGCAATGGACAGATTTGACTACACGCGGTATATAAACTTTCTTCCGAAAAATATTTTAAGCGGCGAAGCCTTAAGTTCCAAAACTCCTATTTTGATTACAATTACCGGAAAAACCAAAGAACACATAGATATGGGCGGAAAACTTAAAAAACTTTCTGAAACGAATACGGCGGTGCTTGCAAAATATCGCTCGGTAAACGAAGATTCTTCTGAAGACGATAAGAAAGAGTTGTTTGAACTTATCGATAATATGTGCCTTGTGCTGAAGGAGATAAATGAGCATGACGCAGTTAAAGCCTCTGCCGTTTCGGAAAAGATGAAAAATGGTGAAATACCGGCCTCGGATATGTTCAGAAGCGAACTGGATGGCGCCGGTACTGCAGATTTTGAAAATATAACAAGCATACACGCTTTGATAAACGCCGTCCATCAGACAGGCATAAGGGATGCGCAAGCCAGAATAAAAGATTTCAGCAGCGGCAAGTCCGGTCAGATACGTAATATTTCAGTAACGAGGAATAATGACAGTATAAGCGTAAATGATTTGTCGGTTTCCGAAAAAGTAAATGCGGATGTATTGGAATTCCTTGAAAAACTGGCGTTTTCCGGCATCAATATTTCCGGAAGAGTTGTTCTTGACGGCGATATTATTGTCTGGAGCGTACTTTTCAGCGCTCATAGCGCGGATATTATCTTTAACTTCGACAGGAGGAACAAAGAGATATCGGTCTCTTTTCAGGAGTCGGATGACAGGATTGGAAATTACAGGCGCATGCAGTATTTTGCAAATGTTCTTAAGCCTATGGGGTTTGAAACTTCTATAGTCAAAGACAGCGGATTTTATCCTATGCTGAGAGCCAGGCTGAGCAAAGATTCCGGTCTTACGTCCTCAGCCGATTTCATATCCATAGCTTCAAAAACGATAGAGTTGTTCCAGTACTCTACAAATCTCGATTTCTCCCTTGAAGGAGGATTGCTTGATCCCGCCGCCGCTATTGATAAACTTGCCGAAAAGTTTAATGCCGGAGAAATAAGATACGGATACAATCCCCTCGGATATGTTGACGCTTACAGCAATTCCGGGATAGGTATATTTGCAAGGATTCCGAATCTCACTTTTGCCCAGGCCGGCGAAACGCTTAACAGAATTTTAGAGTATCTCGGACTTGAAAAAATCCCGCAGGAAATATCCGGCAAAAATCTTGAACAGAGCCTGTTGGACAAATACTTCAACGACCCGATAAAGCGAGCTTATATCGTAGGAAAGATTGTCATAGGAAGCGACGGAAATCTTATCCCGTCAGGGAAATATGCTCTGGCTGAAACGATTGTAGACGAAATAAACGGAGGTTTTAAGGATTTGTCCATTCAATCGCAGCTTGTGAATTTTGTTGATTACGACTTGTTGAATTTAAGGGCTGAAGATTACGGTATTGGCGGTTTTTCGGGAACAAGCGGATATTTAAAAGTTGACGAGGGATATATTTCAATTTCGGGCCTTATGAATAAAACGACACGCAGGCTTGAGCTTGCGCGCACAGAACTTGTAGATTTAAACGGCGTAAGAAAAAGGCTGGGGAATAAAGAACTGAAAGATATTCTGTCGCGAAACGGATTTTATGCGGTCAAGCCGCTCCCTAAGAATGCGGAAGAGTTGATTGCGATGCTCGACAGGCTTAGCGACAGCGGCGAAAGCGACAGAGAAAGCATTAAAATACAGTCGTTCGGAATAGCCAGCCCAGACGGCAAATTCAGCGCCGGTTTTGCGGCGTACAACATAAAAAAATCAAAAGAAGACAGCGTGGTCATAGCTCCTTATATTACGCCGAGCAATATTGAGGATATACGAGGTTCGGCTTTGATCGTTACCAGCGGCGGAGCAAATAGCCATGCCAACGTAGTGGCCGGAGAGCGCGGAAAATCAGTATCGCTTATGAGAGCAGATTGGGAAAAAGGAACAATGAATGCCGAAAGCTATTCATTTACGGGAGAAATTGAAAATTATAAAGGCTTTGCCATTCAGATGCGCAGACCAGAAAAGATCTCCGTCAAGGACGGCGAGGCATTGCTGGTAAACGGCGAAACCGGGGAAGTTCTGATTTTTAGAGCAGCGGACGGAACAAATGCCGTATTCCGCGATTTATACGGTTTTATAAAGAATAAAGACGCGGCTTCGGTAAAAAGAATCATATCCGAAAATAAAGACAGCGCGGATATAGGCAAAATAATAGAGTACGTTTACCTAAGTGCGATAGGCAAAGCCGGTTATACAGACATATTATTTATGCTTATGGATTTACGAAATGAAGGAGGGCGGCCCGCTGACAAGATAGATAAACTGAACAGAGAATATGCTTTAAGCCTTTACTATGAAATTTCCCGCAAAATAGAAGAAATAGAGAATATCACAAATATCATAACAGTACAATACACTCAGGTTATAAAGCTTGAAAATGACGTAAAGCTTTTGAATTTAATATCCGCAGACGATGATAAAACAATAAAAATAGCGGCTGATTTTGGCGTTCTCAAAAAAAATCTTTTAAACAAGTTCTGCAAATATGTCGACGAGTATTCGAATAAAGCGAATTATTTGTTAAACAGCGGATCATTGCACACAACTGAGGTGGAGGATGCGATAAAATACGTTAAAATCGCGAAATATTGGAATAATTTCTACGGTTATCCTGGTATTGAGGAGCTTGTTTCGAAACTTGAAGACAAAATTTCGCAGGAGCGCCTGCGCCGGCTCAAAGCCGGAAGAAACGAAACGTCAGTTCCGTTTGAAAACATATACACTTTTGACGAATCAGAATTTGGTTCTAAAACAATAGGAGTCGCGAAATATTACAAAATAATCAAAAGTTTGGGTTTTGACTATGTAAGGGTTCCGCATGGTTTCGGTTTAAGTTCTTTGGCGCTTCATGAGTTTTTTGACGAATCCGGTGCGCGCGCCGAGTTTGACAGGCTGTTTAATTTTTACAAAGAACAAATCGCCGCTTATGCCAAAGAGACGAACGAAGCCGAAAAAGAAAAAATAGCCGCATCCGTAAAAAATGCCGCGGCAAAAATGATAGAGCTTATATCCTCTAACGACAGTCAGGCTCTCAAGGATAAGATAAAAGAAATGCTAAAAGGCGCAAGCCCTAATACAAGGTACGCCGTGAGAACATCCGGCGTAGGAGAGGACAGCATAGAAAATACTTTTGCCGGAATAGGCGAATCGGAGTTGAACGTTTCGGCAGAGTCCATCTATGACAGCGTAAAAAACTGCTGGATATCGTTTTTAATGGAAAGAGGCGTAGATTACGTGCTGCAGATGAAAAATCCTTCGCCTGTGGAGCCAGCCGTGCTTGTGCAGACCATGGCTTCCGAAAAAGTTTCCAAGTCCGGAGCGTTTATAACGAGAAATCGCGTCGGAAATATGACTATGGAAGGGGTGTACGGGTTGTCGGCTAAAATGATGGAAGGTACGATGACGCCCGATCGCGTCATAATCCATCCTACAGGGGCGGTACAATACGTGAGAAACACCGGCGGCTCATCCGGAAAGAAACTCGTAAATGTTGCAGAAGGCGGCACAAGACTCGTAGATTTAAGCGATGAAGAGAGGATAAGCCGTGTTCTATGGGGTTCTTCGATAAACCGCCTCAAAAATATAGCGTACAAAATAGAACAGCTTGAAGGTTATCCTGTGGAATGCGAATTTGTTGAAGAGGAGGGTTCCGGCATAATAAGCATTGTGCAGATTAGGCCGGCAAAAACTTATGTCGCCGCCGGATATGATATTTCGAGAGACATACAGTCAAATATAGTCTTGATGGCTGAAAGCGCCGGCTCAAAGCCTTTGTTTACGCAGGTTTCGTGGAGTGACAATCCCGTGCCGATATACTTGAAAGAAGCGTCGGAAGATATGATAGTTTTTTCGACTTTGCCTAAGTATGCCGATTTAATTAATGACGAGCAGTTCCAACTTGCTCTTTACAATAAGCTGCAAGACGACAGGGTAATTAAAAAGCTTCCGCCGTTTGCAGCAGCAAGGCTTAAATACAAAGCGTTAAATATTGTTCCTGGATATTTTGATTCAAAATCACTTATACGCGATGCCGTAAAAGATGCGGAAATCGGATTAATGAGCAGGCTGTTAGCCGCCTCATAATTATTGGAATCATAAATCTTTATGCGTAAAAGAATAAAGTTTATTTATTTTTTTACGCATAATTTATATACTAAACATGCTAATATCTTGCCATATTGCAATATAAAGGAAAATTCAGATGAAACTCGGTATCGTGGGAATGCCTAATGTCGGAAAGTCTACTCTGTTTAACGCAATAACCAAAGCCGGAGCGGAAGTTGCGAATTATCCGTTTTGCACTATTGATCCGAATGTCGGCGTGGTTGCCGTTCCAGACAAGAGGCTGGATTTTCTTGAAAAGCTTTACAAGTCAAAGAAAAAAGTTCCTGCTGCTGTGGAGTTTGTGGATATTGCAGGACTTGTGAAAGGGGCTTCAAAAGGAGAAGGGCTTGGCAACCAGTTTCTTGCGCACATAAGAGAAACTGCGGCGATTGTGCACGTGGTGAGATGCTTTGACGGCGGAGATATAACGCATGTCATGGGCTCTGTCGATCCTTTGAGGGATATTGAAATAATAGAAACCGAGCTTATACTTGCCGATATGGAAGCCGTTGCCAAAAAGCTGGAAAGAGTCGGAAAAAATATGCGCTTAAACGATAAAAAAATTCTTGCAGAAAGAGATTTGACCGAGAAAGTGAAAAAGCATCTTGAGGCCGGGTTTCCGGCAAGAACTCTGAGTATGGATGACGAAGAAAAAAACATGGTCAAAGATTTGTTTCTCATAACGGCAAAACCGGTTTTATATGCGTGCAACGTTTCGGAAAATGATCTGCCGTCAATGGAAAATAAGTTTACCGAAATAGTCGCAAAGAGGGCGAAAGAAGAAGGCGCGCTTGCCATTCCTATATGCGCAAAAATAGAGGCCGAACTTTCGGAACTCTCCGCCGAAGATCAAGAAACATTTTTGAAGGATCTCGGCCTTGCCGAGCCCGGCCTTAACCGCCTCATAAGAGCGGGATACAATCTGCTCGGGCTTGCCACTTTTCTTACTGCCGGCGAAAGCGAAACGCGCGCTTGGACCATAAAAAAAGGTTTTCTCGCGCCTCAGGCCGCCGGCGTCATACACTCGGATTTCGAGAGAGGATTTATACGCGCGGAAGTGATGAGTTTTGACGACCTGTTCAGGCTCGGCAGCGAAAAGGCCGTAAAAGACGCCGGGCTTTTAAGGAGCGAGGGGAAAGAATATTTGGTTAAAGACGGCGACATAATAGAGTTCAAGTTTAACGTGTGAGATAAAAATGAAAAGCCTTGATGAAATAATATCAAACCGCAGAAGCGTCAGAAGCTATAAAAGCGATCCGGTAGAAAAAGAAAAAATCCTCCAAATACTTGAAGCCGCGCGCCTTGCGCCGTCGGCATGTAACGCTCAGCCCTGGAAATTTATAGTTGCGCATACCCCGGAAATAAAAAATGCGGTGTTTAAAGAAGGCTTGAACAATCTTGTGATACCAAATAAATGGGCCGGCGAAGCGCCGGTGATAATAGCCGTGTGCAGCCAAAAAAAGTTTTTGGTGCATACCGTTGCCGAAAAGATACAGGACGTTGACTACCATCTCATAGATTTGGGCATAGCCTGCGAGCATCTTGTTTTAAAAGCCGAAGAGCTCGGGCTTGGCACGTGCTTTATAGGCTGGTTTAAGGGGAAAGAGATACAAAAAGTTTTGTCTCTTCCAAGCTCGATGAAAATAGAATGCCTGATAGTTCTCGGTTATCCGAAGGACGAAAGCGAAAACGGCGACCGTGCTCCGAGAAAGACGCTCGAAGAGATTTCCGAATTCAAATAGGGTACAAAATGGAAATAATACCCGTCTCAGATGAAAAGCTTATAGAGATAACCGCAAAGCTCGCGGACGAAATTTGGCGCGAGCATTACTCTCCGATGCTTCCCGCCGGGCAGGTGGATTATATGCTGAAGAATTTGCAGTCTGCCGCCGCAATCGAAAAACAAATCTCGGAACAAAATTATATGTATTTTCTTGTAAAAAGCGAGCGGAGCTCGTTTGAAGGTTACTTTGCCGTTGTGCCGGAAGAAAAAGATATGTTTTTGAGCAAACTTTACGTGCGCAAAGAAAGCCGCGGAGGCGGTTATGCCCGCCAAGCCGTAAATTTTGTCAGGGAACTCGCAAAAAGCATGCATCTCAAGCGCGTTACGCTGACGGTCAGCAGAGAAAATACGGGCTCGATAGAAGCTTATAAGAAGATGAACTTTCAAATTTTATGCGAAGTAAATAAAGACATCGGCGGCGGATTTTTTATGAACGACTATAAAATGGGGCTTGAGGTATAAATGGATATGCATCTTATAATGTGGGCGGCATTTTGGGTCATAGTGATTGTTGCGCTATTTGTGGACCTGGTAATTTTGAATAAACACCGCGGCGACGTGACGATTAAGGAATCGGCTGTAATGGTGTGTTCGTGGGTCGGGCTTGCGCTCGCTTTCGGCGGAGCCGTGTATTTTGCTTTCGGGCATGAAATGGCGGCGGAGTACATAACGGGATATGTTGTCGAGTATTCGCTGTCAGTTGACAACATGTTTGTGTTCATGATGATATTTTCGTATTTCGCGATACCTAAAAATCATCAGCCTAAAGTGTTGATTTACGGAATACTCGGAGCCGTGATACTGAGGTTTGTGTTTATATTTGCCGGAATAAAGCTCATAAACGCTTTTGAATGGATAATGTATGTTTTCGGCGCGGTTTTGATATTTACCGCCGTAAAGATGTTTTTTCAGAAGGAGAGCGAAATTAATCCCGAAAAAAACGCGGCGTACAGAATTTTAAAAAAATTCCTGCCTTTTAAACCCGACGCGTCAACGGATAAATTTTTTGTAAGGGAGAACGGAGTTCTCTTTTTTACTCCGATGCTTGCCGCCGTGGCGGTGGTTGAGCTGAGCGACATTATTTTTGCGGTAGATTCGATTCCTGCGGTGCTTTCTATTTCCAGAGATACTTTCATAGTTTATACGTCAAACATATTTGCGATAATAGGCCTGAGATCTCTCTATTTTCTGCTTTCAAACCTCGCTTCAAAATTTTCGTTTCTGCAGTACGGCGTTGCCGCCATACTCTTTTTTGTCGGCGTCAAAATGCTCGTTTCGCATTTCTTTCACATACCCACTCTCGCTTCGCTTGCTGTAATAGCCGGAGTGTTGGCCGTATCGATACTCGTTTCGCTGGTTTACGACAAAAAATATCCTAAGGCGAAATCGTAAACACAGCTTTAAAACCTTTTACATTTTACTTTTGGGTTTCTCTAAAAACCCCTGTTTGTCATTCCGGAAGGCAGTAGTCCTAAAGCTTGATCGACGACAAAAAACTGCAGATCCCGGACAGAGACACTCCGGGATGACAAGATT
>WQUP01000162.1 GCA_009782015.1 Endomicrobiia bacterium
TTCGGGAACGACCCTAAAGGGTCGATTTCGGGGATGGCAGCACAAGGCATCAGCTGCTTTTCTTAGCCGCTTCTATTATTTTTTCCGCTGTCTTAGGCCCTATTCCGGGAAGAGTCGTAAGATCGTCAACGCTGAGCGTCTTAAGTTTTTCTATATCGGTAAATCCCGCCTGCACGAGAGCCTCTATGGTTTTTTCGCCAATGCCTTCAAGCTTCTCAAGCGCCTGAGTCTGCTGCTCGGCCTTTTCTTCACTTTCCTGCTTTTTTTGGCCTTCTGATTTTACGTCTATATGCCAGCCCGTAAGTTTTGCGGCAAGCCTGACGTTGTGACCGTTTTTGCCTATCGCAAGCGAGAGCATATCATCGGTGACCATTACCTCGGCTTTCTTTTCTGACTCGGAAACAAACGCGACCGATAAAGCTTTTGCCGGAGCAAGAGCAGAGGATATGTATTTAGCCGGATCTACGGAATACGAAATCAAATCGATTCTTTCGCCCTTGAGCTCGTCGATAATCGGTTTCACTCTCGCGCCTTTGATGCCCACGCACGCGCCGACGGGATCGACTTTCGGATTATGAGACACCACGGCGACCTTAGTTCTCATGCCGGGATCTCTGACGACATTGACTATCTCCACAACCTTTTCATATATTTCGGGAACCTCAAGCTCAAAAAGCCTTTTCACAAGCTCGGTGCTTGCGCGCGATAAAACTGTCCCCGGGCCTTTTACGTTTTTTTCAACTTTGAGTATCACTGCCCTTATATGCTGGCCGACGGTAAACTTTTCCTTAAAAATCTGCTCGCTGACCGGAAGTATCGCTTCCGTTTTTCCGAGGTCCACGATTATATTTTTGTTGGCTATGCGGTATATCACGCCGTTTACTATCTGTCCGACTTTCTCTTTCATCTCGTCGTAAAGAGAGTCCCTTTCCGATTCCCTTATTTTCTGGACTATAACCTGTTTCGCAGTCTGCGCGGCTATGCGCGAAAAATCCTGCGTGTCCAAAGGTATCTTGACGTTGGAGCCGACTTCGGAAGGCTGACCGAGCTTTTTAGCTTCGGCCGCGCTTACCTCAAGGAGCGGATTTGCAACTTCTTTGACGACACTTTTTATCACATACGCCGCCATCTCTCCGGTCTCGGTGTCCACTTTTGCTTCCACATTGACATTTTTGCCGACGTGCTTCTTATACGCCGACACAAGCGCGTTTTCTATAACGCTCAAAATATCTTCTTTTTTAATTTTTTTGTCCTTTTCGATCTGCTCAAGAGCCATCAAAAGTTCGCCCTTTTCTGCCATTTTCTTCCCCCGTTTAACGACAGAGCGGAGAGTGAAGAGTGTAGAGTTGAGATACGGCAACTGCTCTGGATTGCTTCGTCGGAGCTACGCTCCTTCTCGCAATGACGGCAAAAAAGTCTTTGTCGTTTGCCGTATCTTCACTCTTCACTCTTCACTTTTCACTCTTTCTTATTTTTTATATGTCTGCTTCCAAATTGGCTTTTTTTATATCCGCTATTTCTATTTCGACGTTTCCCTTTGTTACGTCGTCTATTTTTACATTTCCGCCGGAAGACGAGATAATCATTCCGAGAAAATTGCGCTGGTTGTTTATCGGAGACAAAGTCTGTATCCTCGCTTTTCTGCCGGCAAAACGCTTAAAATCCTTTTCGCTTTTCAAAACCCTGTCAATGCCCGGCGACGAAATCTCCAAAACGTAAGAGTCGCCTATGATATCTTTTTCGTCAAGAACCGAACTGAATAAGCGGCTCATATTTTCGCAGTCGTCCATCGTAACGCCGCCGTCTTTGTCTATAAAAATCCTGGCAACCCAGCTGCCGCTCTCCTTAACATACTGGACATCGACTATTTCAATGCCCGCGGTTTGCGCGGACGGGGCCAAAAGTTCTTCTATTTTCTGCGTTATATTTGCCATTTTAATGCCTTATCAAAAATAAAAGGCGGCCCGAAAGCCGCCTTCACGTGTGTTATTATACAAATTATATTCAAAATAAACAACAAGCGCGCTGCGCGCGTTGGAACGGCGATGCGGAGATGCCGGGAGGCAGGGAGGCAGAGTAACGGATAAACATCAAACGACAGATTGCGGATTAAGTAATGTCATCTTCGAATGTCTTAATCGGGGACAGCAATGACGGCAAAAATCTTTTGCCGTTGCTTCGCATCCCCGCATCTTCGCATCTCTGCATCCGCCGTTCTCGCCGTTGCCTCGCCTCCTCGCCTCTTCGCATCCTCGCATCCGCTTCACTCCACAAATATCTCCGTCCTTCTGTTCGCAGCTCTGCCTTCGGCAGTTGAGTTGCTCTTCACTGGCATTGTGTCGGCAAAACCTTGATATGTCATCTTTTCGGAAGAAATTCCGGCATTAATGAACTCGTCATATACGCTTCTCGCTCTCTGCCTGGACAATCTCTTGTTCGTCTCTTTAGAGCCCGTGTTGTCTGTGTGTCCTTCTATCGCTATCTTTTTGTAATCTAATCCCTTAAGTTCTTCCGCTATCGCGCCTATCTGTTTCTTGTCTTCTTCGTTCAGCTCATAGCTGTTTGTCGCAAAGTGCGTTGTCAGTGTGTATGTCTTCAGCATCGTTCTCTTTCTTCTTGCCTCGGCTTCCGCCTTCTGTTTTGCCAAATCCGCGTCGCTTATTTCTTTGGTTATTGCCGCTTCTTCTGCTGCTCTTTTTGCCGCTTCTGCTTTCTCTATTTCTCCCTGCGCAAACGCTATTTCCGCTTTCGCTTTCTTTATCGTTTCATCGTTCTTCGCTTTGATTGCTGCTATTTCCGTTTCTACGTTTCCCCTGCCGCTCACTTTGTCGCCGTATTCGTCTATTTTTCCCTGCGCCTCTTTCAGCAAATTACCGCTCTCGTTTGCCTGCGAAATCGCTGCTTTTGCCGTCTCTATGTTTGATTCATACAGCTTTATTTTCTCAGCCGGCTCCGTTTGTGCGCTCAGCGTCTCTTTGTTTATTTCCTGCACTTTGTCCGCTTTTTGATTAGCTTGCGAAGCCAGTTCTCCGGCTTTGCTCAAATCCATGACTTTTTTTTCTTCGGGAGCTTTCGCTGTTTTCTCTCTCTTTCCGAACATATATCTCACGCCGATGTTTCCGTATAAGTTCTCATACCTCTCTGCCATATAGTATCTGCCGTTGGCAAATATCTTCCAGTTTGCGCTTATCCTGTACTCTGCTCCCGCTCCCAACCCGCCCTGCAAACTGCCTTCCGCAGAGCCCCTGCTGTTAAAATCTATTCCGGTATTTACAAATTGGCTTGTTACCTCCGGCTTTGTTCCGTCAAATATGTACTTCCCTTCTGCCTGCCCGTACAGTATCCATCTGCCTTTTTCGTAATCAGCTCCCAAACCTGCTCTGCCGGTTGTCCTTAAATAATTTCCCGACCGGGTATTCAAGTCAAACATTCCTCCGCCGGTTTCGTTGAACCCGTTATACATTACATTCGCTGCCTCTGCTCCCAAATACGGCCTTAAATGTATATTCTCCGTCAGCCATATCTTCAGCGCAGCTTCTATGTCCGCACTCACCGTTATTGCGTTTATGTCCGCTTTTGCAGCCGCGCCGACATAATCCTGCCTCTGCGTGCTTACTGCGTCATACTCTCCATGCAGCATCGCCTTCAATTCCCATTTTTCCCTCAAATATCCGCCGTACAATCCCAATCCGCTCTTATCACCGTTCGCTTTACTTTCTCCCTGCTTTATATTGTCTCTGTTAAATCTGCCGTACACTCCCCACATCAAATCCCCGCCCTTATTATCTTTGGCTATAAATCTGTCATACCCTAACATCGCTCCGTACGATGTATCCGCATAATCTTCAAGCGAATTCTCGTCCTTTTTGAAACTCTCCCACCCGCCCGTCGCCTGCACCCACAAACTGCCGTTTGTTTTATACTCTTCGGCATGGTTTCTTATCTTGTCGTAAACCTGGTTGTTCGGGCTGTCCGCCGCCATATTCCTTATCACGTTTGCCAGAAAATATCCCGACGTCCTTGCAAGAAAATCTTTTACCGCCGCTATGTTGCCGCTACTCTGATTTGTCGCCATGTCGTTCAATACCGAAGCCCACTCTGCCGAAGGCGAGGTCATCTTGTCAAACGCGCCGGATGTCTGACTTTGATTGTATGTCAGCGGAATTAAACCTGAACTTCTGAAATTAGTCGTTGTTACGCCGTCCACTATCAGC
>WQUP01000163.1 GCA_009782015.1 Endomicrobiia bacterium
TGCAAAAAGGCGAAGGTTTTACCATAAAGAACGCAAAAAGAAGCGCGACCGCCGTAAGCGCTTTTTCGCCGCCGGAACAAAGCGAGATATTCTGGAGTTTTTTCCCGGGAGGCTGGGCGTAAATGTCCACGCCGCTTTCCAGCAAATTGCTTTCGTCGGTAAGCATCAGGTCGGCTTCTCCGCCGCCGAAAAGCTTGCGGTAAAGATCCCTGAAATTATTTCTCACCACGTCGAAAGTGATTCTGAAATTCTCTATGGTTGACTGGTTGATTTTCTTTATGACTTCATGCAGATCGTCTTTTGCTTTGAGCAGATCCTGCTGCTGCGTGAGAAGAAAGTTGTATCTCTGTTCAAGAGCGTCGTACTCTTCCTGAGCGGCGAGATTTACGGAGCCGAGCGATTCCATCTTTCTCTTTATTTTCGCTATTTCTTCGTGGTTTACCTCTACGCCGTCAAAATCATTTTTTATTTCTTCGTAAGGTTTGCCGTAAGTCTCAAGCAGCCTTTTTTCCAGGTCGCTTTTCTGGTACTCGAAATTTTTAAGATCCACCTGCATGGCGCTCATTTCGGAATTTAAAGCGTCGGCCTTGTTTCTGAGCTCATGCCAAGCGTCTGATTTCGCGTCTATATTTTCCTGAATACTCTGTCTGTCGCTAAGCGAAAGCTGTATCTCGGCTTCTTTCTTCGCCTGCTCTTCATAATGCTGCTGTATTTTTACCGTCTCAGTCTCCTGAGCGGTCAAAAGTTCAGACAGTTTTGCTTCGTTTTCGGCCGTTTTGTTTACGGCATACTCTATCTGCTGATTTACGTTTGCAATGTTATCGAGGATGTACTGCTGCCCTTTCTGCTTGTTTCCCATCTCCGTGGCTTTTTTGTCCCACGCGCTTCTCGCTTCCATCATCACGGGAGAAATCTCTTCCTCTTCTTTTCTAGCCGCGGAAATGTCGTTTTCCGTGTTTTTAAGTTCTTCGTAAAGCATGTTCTCTTCGCCTTCGATTTCGGCTATACCGTTATCGAACGCCGCAAGCTTGTCTCCGAATGAGCTGAGCTCCCCGCTTTTCGAATTTATCTCTTCCTTATGCCTGTTAATCTCTTCGACGGTATTTTTTATGTCGTTTCTTTTTTCTTCGATCTGCGCGCGGCGGCTGTCTGCCTGCGTTCTTATTTTTACGGCCTCAAAGCCGAACCTTTCTTTTTCGAGCCTTGAATTTATCTGATACTCGTTTATGGCTTCTATCTCCGCCTGCAGCGAAGCGATATTCTTTCTGACTTCTTCCGATTTTTCCTGAAGCTTTTTAATCTGGTCTTCTATCAGCACGGGTTTTTCAAAAGACGCTTTTCCGCCGCCCTGTACGATGACGTTTCCGTAAACTTTATTTCCGGAAACTATCGCGTTCGCGCAGATAAAACGCATGACTTTTTCATTTTCCGAAGAGAATCTCATGTGCTTTATCAGCTCGGTAAATCCCATCGGAAGTCCCATTGCCGACGAACTCTGCGCCTGAGGAACTTTATCTTCGACTATGAAAGAAAGCCTGCAAAGGCCGTTATCTTCTAAAAACTGCACTGCCTGCTCAGCTTTCTCGGTATTCTCGCAGACAAGATAATTGAGCTTTTCGCCGAGCGCAGCCGCTATAAGTTCGTCTTTGCCGTCTGTCGCGTCAAAAAGACTGCTGACAGGCCCGCGTGCGACGTTACCGAGGCTTAACACTGCTCTTATCGCCGAACGTATAGGATCCTGCTGGTCAAACTCTTTCAGCGTTTCGATTCTCGAATCGTTTGAAGCGAGCGTCTCTTTGTGCTCTGAAAGCCTGTTTTCAAGAGCGTCAACTTTGCTTTCGTTTTCCGTTACGGTCTTGTTTATCTCTTCTTTTTTAGATTCAAAGGAACGAAGTTCCTCGTCAGCCTGCGCGAGTTCGGCTTCTATTCTGGCTATTTCCTGGTTTGTCGGCTCGATTTCGCTTTCAAGCCTTGCGATTATTCTCTGAAGCGACGCGGTTTCCGCGTCGAGATGTATCTTTATTTCGGAAAACTCGGCCTTTTTATTGATCTGCGTTTCTTTGTTTTCTTCAAGCTCGGAGAGCCTTGCGCGGATCGCAGATTCCCTTGTCTCTTTTTCAACAAGCTTTGCTTTTATTTCATTATAGCGCGCTTCTTTTTCTTTATATGCTTTTTCAAGCGCTTCAGTTTCCGCGGCAAGCGAACCGTCGTCAACGTTGATTGAGCTCAGCTGCGCTTCGTACTGGGTAATTTTTTCGCGGTTTGACGCAAGTTCCTGCGTCAGCCTTTCCTGCTCGGCTCTTATTTCGCCTTCTCTCTGGGCCGAATGCTGTATGATTTGGTCGGATATTCCGATCTGCGTTTTTATTTCGCTTAAATCCCTGTTTATGTTTACGTAAGCTTCATTCTTATCGTCAAGAGTCAGGCGCATCTCCTGAATTTCAGCGTCAAGCTGCGCCACCGCGGTATTGCTGGTTTCAAACTCTTTTATTTTCGGATCAAGCTCTTTTTTCAGCCTGTCTATTTCGGCATTGCCGTAGGTTACATGCTGCACCAAAGCGGCAACTTCGTATTTTGCAAGCTCTTCCTGAAACTTTTTATATTGCTTTGCTTTTTTCGCGGCAATGTCTAAAGCCGTTATCTGCTGCTTATGTATTGCAAGCGCGTCTGAAAGGCGCGACATGTCCGCGTCGATTTTCTCAAGCCTGCGCAGCGTCTCTTCCCTTCTCACTTTATATTTCGCAACGCCCGCGGCTTCTTCAAAAAGCTCTCTTCTGTCTTCGGGTTTTGCGGTCGTAAGGAAATCGACTTTGCCCTGCTCGATTATGGAGTATCCGTCGGAACCTATTCCGGTATCCAAAAACATGTCTCTGATATCTTTAAGCCTGCACTGCGTTTTATTTATGAAGTATTCGCTTTCCCCGCTTCTGAAAAGCCTTCTTGTGACGGTTACTTCGGAGTAATCTATCGGGAGGACATTTTGTGAGTTGTCAAAAGTCAGCGTAGTTTCAGCCATTCCGGTGGTAGCTCTTGTCTGTGTTCCGCCGAATATGACTTCCTGCATCTGCGCGCTTCTCATTGATTTAGCGCGCTGCTCGCCGAGACACCAGCGTATTGCGTCCGATATATTGGACTTGCCGCACCCGTTAGGCCCTATAATTGCCGTAATGCCCGGCTCAAAGTCCAGAATGGTCCTGTCTGCAAACGATTTAAACCCGCAAATTTCAACTTTTTTTAAGTACATTTTATAACATCAGAGTGGAGAGTGAAGAGTGGAGAGTGGAGATACAACAACAAAAACAATCATTGCCGTATCTTCACTCTTCACTCTTCACTCTTCACTCTGCCTTTTTTAGTATTCTTCCGGAGAAAGCCCTTCGTAAGCTTTTCTCAGTCTATCCTGATAATCGCCGTCTTTATCTTTTTTACATGCAGAGCTTATCAATACAAAAGCGGAGTACGCAAGCAGCGACACTATGCATATCTTTCCCACATCCTCGCAGAGAGAATTAATTCGGGATTTTTTATTGCCGCAGCTCAGCATACTTTGCACTTCCTTGTTCCCGTCGATTTCACGACTTCTCCGTTGCTGCCGATCATTCTCGACGCAAGCTTGTAATTGCCTGGAGTGAAATAAACCCAGTCAAACCACCAATATCCGTCGGCGTATCTGCACGGAATCCACTCGCCGTCATTGAAAGAGAGTTCGACATAGCCGTCAGGAGACGCGCCTATGCGTATTGCATAGTGGTTGCCGTATATATGTTCGGTTTCAACGGGATAATCTATTACAAGATAAGCGTTCTGGTTTTCATTTTTCTTTGAAACAGCAGATTTCGCAGGTTTTACCGATGCTGCTTTCGCAGCCGCGGGCTTTTTTGCGGCAGCCTTCTTCTTTACTTCCTTTTTAACTTCAACGGGTTCGGCTGCTACAACTTCTTTCTTCTTTGATGCTTTTGCCATCTTATTTTCCTCCGCGCAAAATATTTTGTCTTTTATTCAAAAACGACCTTAAGATTTTACAAACTTTCGCTTATGAAATCAATTATTTGTAGGGCAAGCGCAGGCAAAACGCATGAAAAAAGTGTCACGACGAGACTGTTGTTATTCCCCTCCTGCGGAGGGGTGGCCGCGAAGCGGACGTGGTGGTCTTTTTACAGCAACGGCAACGACGACTACCCCGTCAGAAAACTTCGTTTTCTGCCAC
>WQUP01000164.1 GCA_009782015.1 Endomicrobiia bacterium
CTTTTAAATTCCGCCGAAGCGTCTTTCTCTTTTCTGAAAATCAATAATGGCTTCTTCCAAATCTTTGCGGCTGAAGTCGGGCCAGAGCCTGTCGGTCACATAAATTTCGCAATACGCTATCTGCCAGAGCATGAAATTCGATACCCTGAGTTCTCCTGAAGTGCGTATGAGCAAATCCGGATCAGGCTGTCCTGCCGTATACAGCGCGTTTGAAATATCGTCTTCATCAGGATTAGTTATGCCTTTTTCGGCAATAGAGCGGAAAGCCCGGATTATCTCCTGCCTTGCGCCGTAATTTAAAGCTATATTCAACTGGAGACCGCTGTTTTCTGCGGTTTCTTTACAAGCTTTATCCAGTTCTTTACGGGCATTCTCAGGCAGCTTTGAAATATCTCCTAAAATTCTGAGCCTGACGCCTTTTTCATTCAGCTCGGCAAACTCTTTCTTTAAAAATTGAACCAGCAGTGAGAACAGAGCCTTCACTTCCACCGCGGGCCTTTTCCAATTTTCCGTAGAAAAAGCATACAGGGTCAAAACCTTTATGCCGAGGCTGTCTGCAGCCTTGACAATATTCTTTACGGTTTTGACCCCCTGCCTATGACCAAAAATTCTGGGTAAAGATTTTTTCTTAGCCCATCTGCCGTTGCCGTCCATTATTATGGCGACGTGGGCAGGTATTTTTGAAAAGTCTATTTCGCTCAAACTTTGTCCTTATTTTTTGTCTGTCACCCTGAGAGCAACGAAGGGTCTAGATGTCTAGATCCTTCAAAAGCTTCGCTTTTTCAGGATGACAAAACACAGCGCTTTTATGCTTTGGAAATTGCGGTTACGGGACAAGAGCCTTCGCAGGCGCCGCAGTCGATGCACTTTGAAGCATCAATAACATATTTATCGTCTTTAGGCGAAATCGCCGTTACAGGACATGTGCCCTCGCAAGCTCCGCAACCTACGCAAGTATCCGCATCAATTTTATAAGCCATCTTTTTCCTCCAGTTAACGACGGAGTGGAGAGTTGAGAGTGAGGAGTGAAGATACTGCGCTGGATTGCCACGGGAACTTTGTTCCCTCGCAATGACGTCAAAAAGTCTTTGTTGTATCTTCACTCTTCACTTTTCACTCTTCACTTTGTCTTTTATTATATTTGCATCACTTCTTTTTCTTTCAACGCTATAAGTTCGTCAATCTTTTTTATGTAGCTGTCGGTAACCTTCTGAGCTTCGTTCTCCGACTTTTTTCTGTCGTCTTCGGTGATGAGTTTGTCTTTCTCGGCTTTTTTTATGCCGTCAACCAAAACTCTTCTCTCGTTTCTCACAGCAACTCTGTAATCTTCCGCGGTTTTGTTTATGGACTTCACTATCTCTTTTCTTCTTTCTTCAGTAAGAGGCGGAACTGAAATTCTTATGAGTTTTCCGTCGTTGATAGGAGTAAAGCCTATTTCGGCTTTTATTATCGCTTTTTCAATAGCTCCGAGCTGAGATGAATCCCACGGTTTTATTTCTATCGTTTTGGCGTCCGGCACGCTTACGCCGGCAATCTGGTTTATGGGCATAAGAGAGCCGTAGCTTTCGACTTTTATACCTTCAACTATCGATGCGCTTGCTCTTCCCGTGCGTATAGCCGCCAAGTCGTGCCTGACCTTCTCTATCGTTTTTTTCATTGCTTCTTCTGATGATGAAAAAATTTGTTGAAGCTGCATATAACCTCCGGTTAGCCGTCATTGCGAGCACTGAAAGTGCGCGGCAATCTAGACAATATAGCTATTGTTTCTGTTAACTTTCTGGATTGCTTCGTTGTCGCTGCGCTCCGCCTCGCAATGACGACTTATGAAACAACTGTTCCGATTTTTTCGCCGTTTAAAACTTTTCTTAAGTTTCCGTCTTTATAGAAATCAAAAACGGAAATCGAAATCTTTGTATGCATACAAAGCGAGAACGCTTCGGCGTCCATCACTTTCAAGCGCTTCTCTATGGCTTCAGAAAACGTCAAAGCGTCAAATTTGACGGCCGAGCTGTCTTTCTTCGGATCGGCGCTGTATATGCCGTCAACCTGAGTGGCTTTAAGAAGCATGTCGGCTTTGATCTCCGCGGCTCTCAAAGCGGCCGTTGTATCCGTGGTGAAGAACGGATTTCCCGTTCCGCCGGCGAATATAACCGTATAGCCGTCTTCAAGGCTCCTTACCGCCTTCTCTCTGTTGAAGTTTTCGATAAAGCCGCATACGCCGTATGCGGAAAAAATCCTTGACTTAACCCCTGCGTGTATAAGAGCGTCATTTAAAGCCATTGCGTTCATGACAGTGGCGACCATGCCCATTTTGTCGGCGGTCACCCTGTCAATATTCTTTTCCGCGCCTCTCCATATGTTGCCGCCGCCTATTACAATGGCAAGCTGGATAACATTGGCGCTGCAGGCCGATTTTATTTCGGAAACGGTTCTCGAAAGACTTATATCGCTTATGGGCGATTTGTCATCAGAGAGACTTTCTCCGGACAACTTTAAAAGCACTCTTTTTACGGACATTTTTATTCTTCTCCGAGTTTAAATCTCGCAAATCTTTTTACGACTATATTTTCGCCTATTTTCGCGATGGCGTTTGTCACAAGATCTTTTATGGTAGTCTTTCCGGTCGTATCTCTCATGTATGCCTGTTCCATAAGGCAGACCTGCTGGTAAAACTTTTCCACTTTTCCTTCTATGATCTTATCCCAGACTTTTTCCGGCTTTCCTTCTTCTTTTAACTGGGCTTTATAAATGGTTTTTTCAGCTTCGATCATACTCTCCGGAACCTGCTCGCGCGTTACGTATGTAGGCGCTACAGCTGCGACCTGCATGGCGATTTCTTTAACAAGATTTTGGAAATCTTCCGTTTTTGCCACAAAGTCTGTTTCGCAATTCACTTCAACTAAAACGCCAAGCGTGCCTGCTCCGTGTATGTATGAGTTCACAAGACCCTGTTTCGCGGTTCTTCCTGCTCTTTTCACGGCAGATGCCATGCCTTTTTCTCTGAGCCACTGGCATGCTTTGTCCAAGTCGTTCGCGGCTTCTTTAAGCGCGTTTCTGCAGTCCATTATTCCCGCGCCGGTCATCTCTCTGAGTTTTGTTATAAGTTCAGTTGACATTTGCCGCTCCTTCCGCAGATTTCTCTTTTGCTTCTGCCGAAGTTGATTCTTCAACGGAGTCGTCGTCATCTTCTTTCTTCTCGGTTACGCCTTTGCCTTCCAATACGGCGTCGGCAATTATTGAGCAGAAAAGCTTTACTGCCCTGATTGCGTCGTCATTGCCCGGTACCGGATGGTCAACTAAATCGGGATCGCAATTTGTATCGCAGACCGCGACTACCGGAATGCCAAGCTTTCTGGCTTCCGAAACGGCCGTGGCTTCTTCGTGAGGATCTATTACAAACATAACTCCCGGAAGTTTTGACATATTTTTAAGTCCTTCCAGGGACTTTTCAAGCTTGGTTCTCTCTTTTTCTATCTGTGACTGCTCTTTTTTGGAAAGAAGCTTAAAAACGCCTTCTTCTTTCATTTTGTCTATTTCTCTGAGTCTTGCTATGGATTTTTTGAGCGTCTCAAAGTTCGTAAGCGTGCCTCCGAGCCATCTTTCTGAAACGAAAAAAGCCCCGCAGCGCACGGCTTCTTCTTTTACAGGCGTCTGGGCCTGCTTTTTTGTGCCTACGAAAATTATCTCTTTGCCGTCAGAGACGTAATCTCTGACCACTTTGTAGTTCTTCTTGAGTTCTTTGAGGGTTTTCTGCAGGTCGATGATGTGGATTTTGTTTCTTGTTCCGAAAATGTACTTCGCCATTTTCGGGTTCCATCTTCTGGTTTGGTGTCCGAAATGGACGCCGGCTTCCAGCAAAGCCTTCATGGTAATGTTGGCCATTTACTTCTCCTTTGGTTTTTACCTTTTCGCTTTTCGGCGAATAAGGTTCCGCTTTTAGACAGGATTCCTGTCAGCGGCTTCCGCAGATTTCCGTATCCGTACCCGTTAAGGGACCTCCGGCAAATCCATCCGCGTGCTTATTTAATGCATTTCTGCTTAAATACGTGTTGAGTATAACAAAAATAGTCTAAAAACACAAATAAACTGATTATTACCAAGTTCCATTTGCTATTGCAACACCTGTCGTAAGCCGTAGCAGTTAAGTCTTTTAAAGAAGAAAAAGGTTTTTATTAGTAGGCAGTGTCGTTGT